>CALYAP010000078.1 GCA_944393575.1 uncultured Clostridia bacterium | reverse complement strand
GCGAAAACATTTTCCTGGCCAATGAAGATCTGCTGCATGATCTCCCTAGTTTCTTCGATACTCTCATGAGGCTTCCAGCCGGCATTAGGACCGACATTTGGCTCCTGTGCATAAGCAAAAATATCTTTATCGTCACTCTCCACGACTGGGCGCAAGAGCAAACGCTCTGTTACAATATTCATTGTCAATAATCCCTGTCCTATTTATCTTACCTATTTATCTTACCTATTTATCTTACCTATTTATCTTACCTATTTATCATCTAAACTCTGCTGACCACTCATCGCCGGCTGTTGCCGTTGCAGATAGTCAGCCACCAGATTTTGGAGCTGCTCCTTGCCCTCCCGGGTGATAGCGGAAAAAACAAATATCTCCTCCCTCGGTGCGCCCATAGTCTTGGCGATAACGCTTAGCGCTTTTTGCCGCTGATTTTTGCTCAGCTTATCCGCCTTATTAGCTATCAATACCACCTCAAAGCCATTATCACGGAGGATATCATACATCGCGATATCCTGAGCGCTAGGCTGATGGCGGATATCTACCAGCTGCCAGCACAGTTTAGGCGCCTGCCAGCGCAAATATTCCTCGATGATGCGCAGCCAATTATCCCGCTCACTTTTGGCTACCTTAGCATACCCATATCCTGGCAAATCAACAAAATACCACTGCAAAGGCTGATCATCATCTGATGCCGCCTCGATACGGTAAAAATTGAGCAGCCTGGTCTTACCAGGTGCAGAGCTGGTGCGGGCAAGATTTTTACGCTCGATAAGCGTATTGATCAGCGAGCTTTTGCCGGCATTGGAGCGGCCAAAAAGGGCGATCTGCGGTAGTCTTTCCTCTGGATATTGAGTCTTTTTGACCGCAGAAGCAGCCAACTCAGAATGCTTAAGGCGCATGATTATGTTCTCCTTAATGATAATGATTAGCCCTGCGGGTTATCAACGGGCAGGGCTAAAATCGCTTTATTTGTTCTTTTCCGGCTGATACAGCGCCAGGGCCAAGACCTCATCCATATGCTCGACTGGGTGGAAGATCATCTTATCGCGGATAGAAGGTGGGATATCATCCAAGTCCCGGCTATTCTCTTTGGGGATGATGACCTCCTTGATCCCATTACGATAAGCGGCCAACAGCTTTTCCTTAATACCGCCGACCGGTAGCACCCGGCCATGGAGGGTGATCTCGCCGGTCATCGCGATATCACCGCGCACTTTGATGCCAGATAGCTGGGAACAAATAGCAGTAGCGATAGTGATACCGGCAGAAGGGCCATCCTTAGGAATGGCGCCTTCCGGCACATGGATATGAATATCTGTGGTCTCCTCCAAATCATCAGGTATGCCATAGCGCTTGCCGATACTACGCAGATAGGTATAGCCAGTCTGCACGCTTTCTTTCATCACATCGCCAAGTTTGCCGGTAATGGTAAATTTACCTTTACCAGGCAAGGTCTGAACCTCGATCTCCAAAGTCTCGCCACCAACCTCAGTCCAAGCCAAACCAATGGCCAGGCCCAACTGCGGACGATGACGCATCTTGCTATCCAGATAGCGTGGCTTGCCTAAATAATCTTCGAGATTATCAACAGTGATCTTAAATGGCGGCTCAATACCAGCTACGATATCACGGCTGACCTTGCGGCAAACCTTAGCGATCCGGCGTTCCAGTTCACGCACGCCAGCCTCACGGGTATAGTTACGGATAATATTTTTCAAAGCAGCATTGGTAAACTGCACCTGGTTCTTCTGTAATCCATGCTCGGCTAATTGCTTGCCAACCAAATGGCGGATAGCGATATTCAGTTTTTCCTCCTCGGTATAGCTGGAGATATCAATAACCTCCATCCTATCCAGCAAGGGACGGGGGATCTCCGCCTTAGAATTGGCAGTAGTGATAAACATCACCTTGGAGAGATCAAAAGGGATCTCCAGATAATGGTCGGAGAAGGTTGAATTCTGCTCTGGATCCAAAGCCTCCAGCAGCGCGGAAGTCGGGTCGCCTTTCCAGTCTTTACCCAGTTTGTCCACCTCGTCTAAGAGGAAAAGCGGGTTGTTGACTCCAGCAGTTTTGATACCGTTTAAAATGCGCCCCGGCATAGCACCAATATAAGTGCGGCGGTGTCCCCGTATCTCTGCCTCGTCGTGAACGCCGCCCAGGCTCATACGGACGAACTTACGGCCGGTAGCGCGGGCGATCGAACGCGCCAGGGAGGTTTTACCTACCCCGGGAGGTCCTACCAGACAGATAATCGGGCCCTTGAGATTATTTTTCAGCTGGCAACTGGCCAGATACTCAATGATACGTTCTTTGGGCTTGGCCAGACCATAATGATCCTCATCAAGCACCTGCTCGGCATAAAGGATATCCTTGGTCTCCTCGCTGGATTTATTCCATGGCAGCGCCAAGATCATATCAAGATAATTAGCTATGACCATAGCCTCAGCCATCATCGGCGGTGTTTTCTCCAGCTTTTTCAGCTCACTATCGAATACTTCACGGGCATTTTCCGGCAGTTCCGCCTCATTGGCCTTCTGACGATAATTTTCTACTTCAGAAACACGGTCTTCACCATCGCCAAGCTCTGTTTGGATAGCCTTCATCTGTTCGCGCAGATAATATTCCCGCTGGCTCTTATCCATCTGCTGCCTTACCTTGGAGGCGATGAGTTTCTCCATATTGGCGATCTCGATCTCCTGGTCAATTAGCTCAACAATGCGCATCATACGGTCAGTCAGATTGAGAATTTCCAGCAATCCCTGGCGATCGGCTTCATCCATAGTCAATTGGCCACTGATAATATCAGCCAGGACATCAGGATCACTGATATTATTGATAGATGCCATAGTCTCAGCAGTGACCCGCTTGCTGATTTTAGCATAATCACTGAAGCTGTTCATCAGCAGCCGTTTTAGAGCTTTTTCCTCAACTTCATCCGGGCCCTGAATACTATGCAAAGGCTCAATCTCTGCCAGGAAATAGGGGTCTTCTTGGATAATACCGACCCTTCTGGCGCGATAAAGCCCTTCCACCAACAGGCGCACAGTTCCACCAGGCAGTTTAAGCAACTGCCTGATTTTAACTACTGTGCCCACCTCATAAATCTCGCCCAACAAAGGCTCTTCTAGCTGAGGATCTTTTTGCATCGCCAAGAAAAGATAATTGGCATCTCCTTCCATGGCATCGTTAATGGCATTGAGCGAACGGTCACGACCGACATCTAGATGAGTAACCACATGGGGGAAAACCAATGTTCCACGCAATGGCATCATCGGCATGACAATCCAGTCTGATCCATAATGATATTGTTGATCGAGTTCTGTGTTATTAATATTGAATTCACTGTTTGGCATATGCTACCTCGTTAAATTGGAATATGCCCCATGACCCAAGGCCATGGAGCAAATGACCATTCTGCATTCAACTATAAAAACAAACAACGTATTACTTTATGCTTTAAGCGGATTCTTTTGGTTCATCTACCTTAGGCGGCAAAGCAGTATTCTGGCTCTTGGTCAGCAAGAGCGGTTGCTCCTTATGCTCTACTGCCGCTTTAGTGATGACACATTTATAGATATCGTCTCTCGATGGAGTCTCAAACATCAGGTCCAGGAGCAGTGATTCGAGAATAGCACGCAGTCCACGGGCGCCGGTTTTGCGCTCCAGAGCTTCAGCGGCAATAGCCCGAACAGCATCATCTTTAAATTCCAGATCAATGTCATCCATAGCGAAAAGCTTCTGGTATTGCTTAATCAAGGCATTACGCGGTTCAGTCAAGACCCGTACCAGGGCATTTTCATCGAGAGCTTCTAAAGTAACGATGATCGGCAGACGGCCGACAAATTCCGGGATCAGGCCGAACTTCAACAAGTCTTCAGGAAGCACCCTCTTTAGCATATCATAGCTGTCAATATCGGCCTTGCTCTTGATTTCAGAACCAAAGCCCATGATATTGCGGCCCAGACGGTTAGAGATAATCCGCTCAATACCATTAAAAGCACCACCGCAGATGAAAAGAATATTAGTAGTATCGATCTGGATAAATTCCTGATGCGGATGCTTGCGTCCACCCTGGGGAGGAACAGAAGCAGTGGTCCCCTCAAGAATTTTTAGCAGCGTCTGCTGCACGCCCTCACCGGAAACATCCCTGGTGATGCTGGGATTTTCCGATTTACGGGCTATCTTATCGATTTCATCGATATATACTATGCCGCGTTGAGCTTTTTCGATATCATAATCTGCAGCCTGAATCAATTTGAGGAGGATATTCTCAACATCCTCACCCACATAGCCCGCCTCAGTCAGCGATGTGGCATCAGCGACGGCAAAAGGCACCTGCAAAATACGCGCCAGAGTTTCCGCCAGCAATGTTTTACCGCAGCCAGTTGGGCCAAGCATCACGATATTGCTTTTTTGCAGCTCTACCTCATCCTGCTCATAAGCATGATTGATACGTTTATAATGATTATATACTGCTACTGAGAGATTCTTTTTTGCCTGCTCCTGGCCAATAACATATTGGTCAAGGATAGCCTTAATCTCTGCAGGGCGAGGGATATCGGTGATGCGTTCATCATCATCCTCTTGGGGATCAATTAGCTCATCCTCATTGAGGATATCCATGCACAGTTCAATACACTCATTACAAATATAAGCGTTTGGTCCGGCAATCAATTTCACTACCTCGCTCTGCTTTTTACCACAAAAAGAACAGCGGGGAGTAGCTTCATTGTCTGTAGGTTTTACCATATTGTCTCCTTAATATTGTCTTCCCTACCAGGCAGGCCTACCTAAATGGAGGCTAAATATCCAGCTGCTATTGAGCAGCCAGCCGGCCTACTTGGCTTTTTTATTCTTGGCTTTAGGGACGATAACTTCGTCTACCAGACCATATTCTTTAGCTTCCTGGGCTGTCATAAAATGATCTCTGTCAGTATCCAGATTGATGCGCTCCAGCGGCTGACCGGTGCGCTCTGCTAAAATACGGTTAATATCATCTCTCATCCTAATAATGCGGCGGGCATGGATCTCAATATCCGCTGCCTGCCCCTGGGTGCCGCCGAGGGGCTGATGAATCATGATCTCACTGTTAGGGAGAGCGCTGCGTTTGCCGATCTCACCAGCAGCCAGGAGAAAAGCTCCCATACTGGCGGCCATGCCAACGCAGGTGGTAGCTACGTCACAACTGATATACTGCATCGTATCATAGATCGCCATCCCAGCAGAGATCGAGCCGCCGGGGCTGTTGATATAGAGACGGATATCCTTATCAGGATCCTCAGCCTCTAAAAAAAGCAACTGGGCAATGACCAAATTAGCTACCTGATCGTCTATCTCAGAACCAAGGAACACTACCCGGTCTTTGAGCAATCGCGAATATATATCATATGACCGCTCGCCGTGGTTAGTTTGTTCCACAACCATGGGGATTAACATACTCATAATATTGGCCTCCTTGGAATAATTAACATACTCCCGCCAACCATCATAGCAAGTTAGCGGGAGCCAGGAATGGCGTCGTTATCCAGCCCCACTCCTTCATTTATACCTCAATTAGGCGTAGATTATACCCGCCTTATTCTTCGTCTTTGGCCTTATCTTCGACGGCAGTCTCCTCTGGCTGGGCATCATCGGCTTTAGCCTTGGTCTTAGACTTAGTGGTTTTAGCTTTGGCTTTAGGCTTTTCTTCCTTTGCTTCAGCCTCTTCAGCTTCACCTTCCACTCCCTGCATAGCAGCTGTAGCCTGCTTGGCCAGCTCAGCACGGTCGATATGCAGATTAGTCAGATTTGCATTATCAAAGATGAGATCGACAGCTTTTTTCATCAATGCGTCATACTTAACATCTTCCATGCGGCCTCCATCAGAGAGAATCTCTTTGACCTTCTCTTCTGGCAGCCAATATCTAGCGGCTATTTCACTGATCTGGGCATTAATATCCTCATCAGTAGCCTCCAGGTTTTCTGCCTTGATGATAGCTTCCAGCATCAGCTCACGCTTGACGATCAATTCCGCCTGTTTACGATATTGCTCACGGAAATCTTCATCAGTCCGGCCCACATATTCAAGATATTGTTCATAGCTCATTCCCTGGCTGGTGATCTGACGCTTGGCATCTTCGATCATGCCACTCATCTGCTGTTCAATCATCACCGGAGGAATTTCCACCTCGCAGTTTTCTACAGCCTTCGCCAAAGCAGCATTGCGGGCAGTGTCATCAGCAGCAGCCAGGCTCTGCTGTTCCATCTTAGCGCGGAATTCCTCCCGCAGCTGATCCATGTTCTCCGCAGTCTCGCTGACCTCTTCGACAAATTCCTGATTCAACTCAGGCAGAATTTTGTTTTTAATACCCTTAACCGTAATCTCAAAGACCACTGGTTGTCCAGCCAATTCTTTAGCGCCATAATCCTCGGGGAAGGTGACATCGATTTTTTTCTCATCGCCAACATGGCAGCCAACCAACTGCTCTTCAAAGCCGGGGATAAAGCTACCCGAGCCAAGAGCCAGCGGATAATCAGTAGCGGTACCGCCCTCAAAGGCTACGCCGTCTTTCAACCCCTTGAAGTCGATGACCACAGTATCGCCATTGGCAGCGGCCGCGCCTTCTTCAGCATCAACCAGTTTGCTCATACGCTGACGCTGATTCTCGATCTCTGCATCCACATCCTCATCAGCAACATCGATGATCCGGCGAGTAATATCAAGCCCTTTATAATCGCCGAGTTTGATTTCCGGCTTAACGGTGATGGTAGCGTTAAAACGCATTGGCTGACCATCTTCTAAAGTCACTACCTCTATCTCAGGCTGGCAAACAGGCTCCAAGCCGGTCTCCTTAAGACCTTCAACATAGGCTTTGGGCAGCAAATCATCGGCTGCCTCATCCAGAATGGCATTAATGCCCAGGAAATTTTCGAGAATAGAGCGCGGGGCTTTGCCCTTACGGAAACCAGGAATATTGACTTTATTAGCTAATCTTTTGCAGGCCAGGCGAATGGGCTGCTCTAATTCTTCAACAGGGATTTCGATCTCCATGATCTTCTGAAACTTTTCGCCATCACTTACTTGAAATTTCATTAACCTTCCTCCTACATCCTTATATGAAATTATTAATAATACTTGTTAAACAGGCTTTTAATTACTTCCATCATAAATGTGTCTATGCCAAGATTAAATATATTCTATCAGTAAAGACGTTTTTCCTGCTTTAAGGTGATTTTCCCGCAATAAAAAGTAGCCAAAAGCCCGCGAAAGACTAAACACGTCTCCTCGCGGGCTCCTTCGTCTTGCTCACTGCTGTCAATAACGCAAAGGATCATTCAACGATTTTGCCAAAATCACCTATTTCATGGGCAATAGCGAGGATCCGCCGCAGTAAAGCCTGGCGGTTACGACGCAGCGCCGGATCTTTATCCATAACCATCACTGCTTCGAAAAATTGCGCTATATAAGGCGCTAATGAAGCCAAGGCATCAAGGGTATGCTCAAAATCACCGGCAGACAATAGAGTAGCTGCATCCGCTTCACGCCGCTTGATCTGATCGAAAAGATTTTTTTCACTTTCATCGGTGAAAAGAGTTGGCTCTACATCAGCCTCTTCTGCATCAGCTGAACGCAGGATATTGCCAATACGGTTCATCGCTGCCAGCAGGTCAACAAATTCCTTATGACTGCGATACTCCTGCAGAGCATGAGCCCGCTTTCTTAAGCCGGTGATATTACCATCAGCAGCGGCAGAGCTGGCATTGATCGCATTAACAATATCATAAGCCACGCCTTCTTCGGCAAGGATATTCTCCACACGCTGGTTAAGGAAGGCCACGACTTTGGCGCTTTTCTCCGCCAAGGCATCCCAGTCCAGCCCCGGAGCATCCTGTTTTAACAGCTCAAAAGCATACGGAAGAATATCGATAATACGCAAATCGAGATTGCGGCGGATAATGATATTCGCACAGCCAGCGGCCGCACGGCGCAGAGCATAAGGATCCTGAGAGCCGGAAGGGATCATCCCCATGGCAAAGAAACCAGCGATGCTGTCAAGCTTATCAGCCAATGCTACGGCGATACCGGGCTTGCTTTCCGGCAGGTCATCGCCAGCGAAACGGGGCAAATAATGTTCACGGATCGCCTGAGCCACCACTGCATCCTCACCGGCAGCGAGAGCGTAATACTCACCAATGATACCTTGCAGTTCAGGGAATTCATATACTACCCTACTGCCCAAATCCGCCTTAGCCAGATAAGCGGCGCGGTTGGTTTGCGCCATTTCCTGAGCAGTATAATTCAACCTGCTGGCAATAAATTCACTAAGATGGATAATGCGCTCCACTTTTTGACGCATAGTTCCCAATTTCTCATGGAAAACAACGGCAGAAAGCTCTTCCACCTTATCGTCCATTTTATCCTTGAGGTCTTCAGTATAGAAGAACTCTGCATCAGCCAAGCGGGCTCTGAGCACCTTCTCATTACCCTCAGCCACGATATTGAGATAACGGCGGTCGCCGTTGCGCACAGTGATAAAGCGGTTCATCAGCTTATCATCACTGTCGTAAACCGGGAAATAACGCTGCTGATCAACCATGGGCGTAGTCACCAGCTCTTCCGGAATAGCCAGATATTTTTCCTCAAAATGCCCGGAGAGGGCCGTAGGATATTCAAGCAGATAGGTGACCTCTGTCAGCAGCTCCTCGTCTTCCTTGACATGTCCGCCAAAGGATTCTGCCACTGCATTGATCTGCTGGCGGCATTCCTCACGGCGCTCATCCTGGTCAACGATAACATAGTTCTCCCGCAGTAAATCCAGATACTGTGCGGGCTCGCTGATTTTGATATGATCGCTGCCCAGCAGACGGTGCCCACGGCTATAACGGTCGGCCTTAACGCCGCCGAATTCCACATCAACTATCTGATCGCCAAACAATGCTACCAGCCAACGGATTGGGCGGGCAAAGCGCAGGCTATTATAACCCCAGCGCATCGGCTTGGGGAAATAAAGTTTTTCCACTACCGTCAAGAGCAGCTGCGGCAGCATTTCGATAGTCTGGCGGCCGATACTCTTTTTGTGCGCATACATATAGATATTGCCATTGAGTTCCTTTTCCATCAGCTGGTCAATAGTTACCCCTTGGCCACGGCAAAAGCCTTCCAAGGCGCGGGTCGGCTGACCGTCAGCATCAAAGGCTGCTTTCTTAGCCGGTCCTTTGACCTCGCTTTCGACATCCGCCGCCTTTTCCGCCAGACCAGCGATAGCCAAAGTCAACCGCCGCGGAGTAGCATAGGTATGCAGCTCATCATAAGCCAAACCAGCCTCGCCAAAAGCTTCACGGGCTAGCTGTTCCATCTGTTTAATTGCCGGAGGGAGAAAACGGGCCGGGATCTCTTCGACACCTACTTCCCACAACAGATCCTTAGTCATTGTCAGCACCCTCCAATCCTAATTGTTTCCGTAGGGCCTGATCCTTGATCAGCGGATACCCTAAATCTTGCCGCTGCTGCAAATAAGCGGCAGCACATTCCCTAGCCATATTACGCACCCTGCCGATAAAGCTCTGCCGCTCAGTAACGGAAATAGCTGAGCGGGCATCAAGCAGATTGAAGGTATGCGAACATTTCAAACAATAATCATAAGCCGGTTGCGGATAGCCCAGTTTAACTACGCGGTAGCACTCTTTCTCATATTGATCAAAAAGCGAAAAGAGCATATCGGTATCGGCTACTTCAAAATTATAATGAGAGTAATCAACCTCGTTCTGATGGTGAACATCGCCATAGGTAACGCCATCCACCCATTCGATATCATAAACGCTGTCTACCTTCTGAATATACATAGCCAAGCGTTCAATACCATAGGTAATCTCCCCAGCTACCGGGTGGCAGTCAATGCCGCCGCATTGCTGGAAATAGGTAAACTGGGTAACTTCCATCCCATCCAGCCAGACCTCCCAGCCTAATCCCCAGGCGCCTAAGGTAGGGCTTTCCCAGTTGTCTTCCACGAAACGGATATCATGCTCCTCGCCGCGGATACCGATCGCTGCCAACGATTCCAAATACAGCTCCTGAATATTATCCGGCGATGGCTTGAGCAAGACCTGATATTGATAATAATGCTGCAGACGGTTGGGATTATCCCCATAGCGTCCGTCTGTCGGCCGGCGCGAAGGCTCGACATATGCTGCATTCCAAGGCTCTGGACCCAGAGCACGGAGGAAGGTAGCAGGGTTCATCGTACCGGCGCCCTTTTCCGTATCATATGGCTGAACAATGATGCAGCCGTGTTCGCCCCAAAATTTATTGAGGGCAAGGATTAGTTCCTGAAAGTTCATGGCACACCTCTTTTTGCTTTTCTCATCAGTGAATTGCACTATCTTTTTATTATAGTTTAGATGCTGTTTCTTGTCAATCTTTCTGCTGTTGTTGCAACCGAAAACGGTGAGATAAATAGTGCCCTGCCCTCCACAAAAGCCAGCCGATGACCGCACCGATAGTATTAAGCAAGAGATCATCGATATCACAGCTGCCCAAAAGGGTAAATAACTGGATAAGCTCAATAATGACAATGATACCCACTATCGCCAGCAGGACTTGGCCGAAGGAACGCAGCCGAACCCATAAGCAGGGCAGAAAAAAGCCCAACGGGATAAACATGACGATATTGCCGGCCAAATTAATCACCGCATGCCGCACTAAATACGGATTGTCCACTCCTGACAATACCACGATAAAATCATTGATCGTTGCCCCCGGGATCAAGTTAAGGCTATATTGCACCTTTTCCCAATAGGTGCCGGGAATATCATAATACTCCAACCGCTGGCCAAACAATAGCCAGAGCATCAGCAGGATATATGCGCCAAAAATAACTATAACAATAACCCGTGTGGAATATTTCATAACTACCTTCTTATCTGTTATTCAGCATACTATACTGCGTTATTACGGGACGACTGCTGAAAACCCTAAGCTGAACAACACCGCCAAGGCCTGTCCACTGTTTTTTCCCATGCCAAATATTCAGTCCTTATCGCCATCACAGCCGATAGTCTGATAATCATGTCAGACACAGTAAAAGCCCCTCTCAGCACGCAGGGTATCACCAGCGATTCCCCCATTTATGCAATATTGTATCACTAAAGTAGAGCTAAGTACAGCAATCTCGATCTGCCAACCAAAACGATCGTATAGCAAATCTGCCTTATCTTAATAAGAATTAATATGCCAAACTGCCAAACA
>CALYAP010000077.1 GCA_944393575.1 uncultured Clostridia bacterium | reverse complement strand
AGATGTTTGAACAGCATACAGAAGCGGCATTTATTGTAGGAGCAGCCTACCATGACCGGCAGCATGAAGGAAGACCGCTCCATTGGCGCACGGCAAATTTGTCCTTCATAATCCATATCTATTCCTCCTCAAAAGCCCAGGGCTTTTGTTTTATTTATTTTTATTATATCACATTTATTGATAAAAGAAAATGCGGCCGGAGAATAGCTGCGCTTGCCAGCTTGCTATGTGGTAAGTGGTTTGTTATATCAGATCATACCTGTCATTATATAGTCTGTTTATCGTTGGCAATTAGCGTCAGCTTTGTTATAATAAGAAAGACTATAATTAAGAAAGGCGGCTATCCCTGGGACATTGGTTCAGCGTCCAAGTAGTGGCCTTGCAATATTTAACTAAAGAGACTATAATTATAAGGTTATCATTTTCGCTTTTTTGGAGGTAAGTTATGCAAGAAATAGCTACGCTGATGGGTAAAAGACGGCAGATAATCAGACAAGCCGTGACTGAAGCTATGGCAGCTGCCCGCCAGGATGGTAAGCTGGATTACCAAGAACTGGCTGATTTTGCCGTGGAGCGCCCCCGCGAGGCTGCTCATGGTGATTTTGCTGTTAATGTGGCCATGGTGATGGCCAAACCCTGCCATATGGCGCCGCGGGATATTGCTAAGCTCATCGCTGAATATATAGATTTCACCGGTACTGGTATTGCCAAAATGGAGATTGCCGGACCGGGATTTATCAACCTACGGATGGAAGAAGGCTGGCTGGGTGACTGCCTGGAGGAGATCATTGCTGAAGGAGACAATTTTGGCCATTGCGATCTAGGTGCAGGACAAAAAATCCAGGTAGAATTCGTCTCTGCTAATCCCACTGGTGAGCTGCATATGGGCAATGCCCGGGGCGCTGCCATCGGCGATTCTTTGGCATCTATTCTGGAGATGGCTGGATATGATGTTGAGCGCGAGTTTTATGTCAATGATGCCGGCAATCAGATCGAGAAATTTGCCACCACCCTTAATGCGCTCTATCTGATGGAGCTAGGCTATGACGCTGAATTCCCAGAGGACGGTTATCATGGCGCAGACTTGCCGGTGCTGATCAAAAAATTGGTTGCCGAGGTCGGCGATAAGTATATGAAGGTAGAAGAACCACTGCGTAAGGAATATCTGGCCGAGTATGCGCTGGAAGCCAAACTCACTGATATCCGTACCGCTCTGGCTAATTTCGGCGTTGAGTATGACTGCTGGTTCTCTGAGCGTACTCTGCATGACAGCGGAGCCATTAAAGAGGTGCTCAATACTCTTGACGAGCGTGGGTGGCTGTTGGAAAAGGATGACGCCATCTGGCTCGATTGTGAGCGGTTTGGTGAGGAAAAGCCGGAAGTACTGGTACGGGCCAATGGTATTCCCACTTATTTTGCTGCGGATATCGCTTATCATCAGAATAAATACCAGCGCGGTTTCGATACCGTGATCGATATTTGGGGTGCTGACCATCATGGTCATGTGGCCAGAATGAAGGGCGCGATGGAGGCTCTGGGCTATGAGCGTGACCGTTTGGAAGTGATCCTGATGCAGTTTGTCCGTCTTTATCAGGGGGGAGAGCTACTGAAAATGAGTAAGCGTACCGGCGCCGATGTCACTTTGAATGAGTTGGTGGAAGAGGTCGGCCGCGATGCTGCCCGCTTCTTCTTTGTGATGCGCAATGCTGATAGCCTGATCGATTTTGATATGGACCTGGCTAAATCGCAGAGTGCTGACAACCCGGTCTATTATGTGCAGTATGCCCATGCCCGTATTTGCTCGATCCTCGCTCAGGCCGGGGATAATTGGCAGCAGGGGAAGCTGCGTCCGGAGCTGTTATCAACTGAGGCAGAAAAGCAGTTGATGCTGCATCTGGCCTATTTTCCGGATCAGGTCGCTTATGCCGCTACCCACCGTGCGCCTCATCATATCGCAGCCTATTTGACTGAACTGGCCTCCTGTTTCCATAATTTTTATGGCCAATGCCATTGCTTGGTGGATGATGCAGAGCTGATGCAGGCCCGTTTGACTTTGGTCAAAACAGCTGCTGCTGTGCTTAAAAGCGGCTTGGCTTTGCTGGGAGTTTCTGCTCCGGAAAAGATGTAGGGGGAACAGTTCCCTGTATATTTGCCCAAAATAGTGGAGAATACTGGCTATAGGCCGGAAAATTTGGGCTTTATCCTATATCAAGAGGTAAATAAATGTTTAAGAAATTATTTCCATCGGTCAAGGGATATGGGGTGCCCTCCATTTTCGCTTCTCTCTCAGTGATCGCGGAAACGATATTTGAGGTTCTCCTTCCTTTTTTGATGATGAAGATAGTTGATGTCGGTATTGCCAGCCAAGACTTGAGCTATGTAGTCAGGGTCGGACTGCTGATGGTAGCGGCTTCTTTGTGCTCGCTTTTCTTTGGCATTATGGGCGCCCGCTTGGCAGCAGTTGCCTCTACTGGCTTTGCTAAAAATGTTCGCGGACGGCTTTTCCATGCTATTCAGGATTTTAGTTTCGCCAATATCGACCGTTTTTCTACTGCCAGCCTGATTACCAGGCTGACTATTGACGTCACCAATGTTCAGATGGCTTATATGATCACCATTCGTATGCTGGTGCGCGCTCCTGTGATGATGATTGCCGCCACGATCATGGCTGTTCGGATCAACGCTTCTTTGGCGATGGTTTTTGTGGTAGCAGTACCGATTTTGGCATTGGTGATCTTTGTTCTGCTGAAAGTAGCTTATCCCCGTTTTGGCAAAATGCTGGAGAAATATGATGCCATGAACGCCCAGGTGCAGGAGAAACTAACGGCGATCCGGGTAATCAAGGCTTTTGTCCGCGAGGATTATGAATGTGAAAATTTTGAAGAGGCGGCCAATACGCTGCGCCGCTTCCAGCTGCGGGCTGAAAAAATGGTCATTTTGGCAATGCCAGTGATGATGACTGCCATGTATGCCTGCATTATTGCTGTTTTATGGTTCGGTGGTTTGCAGATCATCGGTGGCACGATGGATGCTGGTGCTTTGTTCAGCTTCATCAGTTATGTCGCCCAGATCTTGATTTCCCTGATGATGATCTCAGTGGCCTTTATGACCTTGGTCGTTTCCCGGGCTTCGATTAGACGTATCGTGGAGATCATCGATGAGCAGCCAGACATTGCTGATAACAATGCCGAAGATGCTCCCACTGTAGCTGATGGCAGCATTAGTTTCAGCCATGTGGACTTCAGCTATAATAAAGACGCGAATAACTTAAATCTGCAGGATATCAATTTAGAGATCAGTTCTGGTGAGACGGTTGGCATCATCGGCGGCACTGGCTCCGCTAAAACGACGCTGGTGCAATTGATCCCCCGGCTTTATGATGTGCTGTCCGGCTCGGTCAAAGTCGGCGGACATGATGTGCGCGAGTATAAGCTGGATGACCTGCGTTCTAATGTCGCGATGGTGCTGCAGAATAATCTGCTCTTTTCCGGCACTATTGCCGAAAATCTGCGTTGGGGCAAGGAAGACGCTACTGATGAGGAACTGATCGCCGCTGCTAAGGTAGCGCAGGCTGATGACTTCATCTCCGCCATGCCAGATGGTTATCAGACCATGCTGGGCCAGGCTGGTGTTAATCTTTCCGGCGGACAAAAACAACGCCTGTGCATTGCCAGAGCGCTGCTCAAACATCCGAAGATCATCATCCTTGACGATAGCACCTCCGCTGTTGATACGGCGACAGATGCGCGTATCCGCGCTGGCTTTAAAAATGAATTAGCCGGTACTACCACAATTATTATTGCTCAGCGGATCTCCTCAGTGATGGATGCTGATAAGATCGTGGTGATGGAAGAGGGGAAAATTTCTGCTGTCGGTACTCACGATGAGCTGATGGCCACTAACAAGATTTATGCGGAAGTTTTCCGCTCGCAACAAAAGGGGGTGGCATGATGGCCCGCGGACTGAAAGCCGCCTTGCCGAATAAGGGCGGGAAAAAGGAAGCCAAATTCGATAAGCCGCAGAATATCAAAGCTACTCTCAAAAGGCTGCTGCGTTATATGCTAGCCTACCGGTGGCAATTACCGGTAGTTGCTATCTGTGTTATCATCAGCGCCTTGTCCGGTGTGGCTGGTACCTATTTTATCAGACCGCTAATCAATGACTATATCGTGCCGTTAATTGGCCAGCAGTCACCGGATCTCTCAGGGTTCATCAGTCTGATTCTGACTGTGGCGGCTATTTACGCGGCCGGCGTACTGGCCACATGGGCTTATCAGCGCATCATGCTTAATATCTCGACCGGTGTGCTCAAAAAGGTCAGGATCGAGATGTATCAGCATATGATCCATTTGCCACTTAAGTATCATGACAGCCATACCCATGGTGAATTGATGAGCCGGTATTCTAATGATACCGATACCCTGCGTGAGATGATGTCCCAGGGCGTGACGCAGCTTTTCAGCGGCGCCCTGACTCTGATCGGTGTCTTCACGATGATGCTGGTGCTGAGCCCTCTGCTGACCGCATTGGTAGTGGTGATGCTGGTGGTAATGGTGCTTGCTGTCAAGAAGATCGGCGGCCGCTCGGCGGGCTATTTTATCCGCCAACAGCGCGAATTGGGCCGGCTTAATGGTTATATCGAGGAGATGACTTCCGGTGTCAAGGTAGTCAAGGTATTTTGTCATGAGGATAAAAGCAAGGAAGGCTTTGATGCCCTAAACAGTGATCTGCGTGAAGCCGCTAAAAACGCCAATACCTATGCCAATGTACTGATGCCGGTGATGAATAATCTTAGCTATGTCAATTATGCCCTGGTAGCGGCAGTTGGTGCGGCGTTGGTGATCGGCGGCCGCTTTGATCTGGGTGGTATCGGCAGCTTCCTGCAGTATACGCGCAATCTTTCCCAGCCTATTTCCAGCATTTCCCAGCAGTTTAATTCGATTCTCAATGCCTTGGCTGGTGCAGAGCGTATTTTTAATCTCATCGATGAGCCCTTGGAGGTCGATAATGGGCAGACCTCGCTGGTCAATGCGGTGGAGGATGCTGATGGCCAGCTGAGCGAAACAGATCATCATACCGGCATATGGGCCTGGAAGAGACCGCTGGAAGATGGCGGCTATCAATATGTCCGTCTGCGCGGTGATGTCCGCTTTAATCATGTTTCTTTCTCTTATACTCCGGAGAAAGAGGTTCTCCATGATATCAGCTTCTATGCCAAACCAGGACAGAAGATCGCCCTGGTTGGCAGCACCGGAGCTGGTAAAACTACTATTACTAATCTGTTGACACGCTTTTATGATATCAATGAAGGCTCGATCACTTATGATGGTATCGATATCCGGGATATCAATAAACAGCAGCTGCGTAGTTCTTTGGCAATGGTACTTCAGGATACCCATCTTTTTACCGGCACGGTGCGTGAGAATATCCGTTATGGTAATCTGCAGGCCAGTGATGCTGAGATCGAGGAGGCAGCCCGCCTGGCTAATGCTGATTATTTTATCCGCCATCTTAAAGATGGTTATGATACGTTGATCACGGAAGATGGCGCTAATTTATCCGCTGGACAACGTCAGTTGCTGGCGATAGCCCGCGCTGCGGTCAATAATCCGCCGGTGTTGATCCTTGATGAGGCTACCAGCAGTGTTGATACCAGAACTGAGGCTCTGATTGAGCAGGGCATGGATAAGTTGATGGAGGGTCGCACGGTTTTTGTTATCGCCCACCGCCTCTCCACCGTCAGAAATGCCAATGCAATCATGGTTATTGAAAACGGGCGTATAATTGAAAGAGGAGATCATGAGGATTTGCTGTCCCAGCATGGACGCTATTATCAGCTCTATACGGGCAGCTTTGAAATGGAATAACAGCTACCATGAGGAGAAAGGATGAAGACGATGCGTCCCCGTATCGGTATGACCGTTACCCAATTTCCCGAATATGATGGTTTTAAACTCCGCCGTGATTATGTGCGAGCCATTGAGATGGCCGGCGGACTGCCGCTATTAATCCCAGTCTGTGGTGAGGAACTGATCGAGGATTATCTGGATAGCATTGACGGCCTGCTGCTCACCGGCGGCGATGATTTTCTGCCAGAGCTGTTTGGCGAGCTGCCAGAACCTGTGGAATGCGAATTTGAGCCGGAGCGCGACCATTTTGAAATGGCTTTGATCCGTGCTGCCTGGGAGAGAAAAATGCCGATCTTGGCTATCTGCCGCGGCATTCAGGGGCTTAATATTGCTCTTGACGGCAGTATCTATCAGGACCTGGCTTATGCTGGTCTGGACCGTATCGAGCACCGGCAGCGGGAGGATATGAAGCTGGGCAGTCACCCGATACATATCAGCGACGACCATTTGTCAGAGCTGTTAGGTGCAGATATTGTGGTCAATAGTTCCCATCATCAGGCCATTAAGCGTCTTTCTCCGGAATTTGCTACTGCCGCGGTGGCGCCGGATGGCATTATTGAAGCTATTGTCGCTAAGGATAAATCGCGTTATGCGGTGGGCGTTCAGTGGCATCCGGAGACGCTGCTGCCGGTAAGCGGTATTTTTAGTGATTTTGTTGCAGCGGCAGCTAAAGCCGCCCTGCCTGAGGAAGAAATTACCGAGGGAGAGGAGACTGATGCTGATGAGTAAAAGAAGTAGATTGATTACCAGTGCATCTCCAGGACAAACAGCAGCTTTGGCGCGTCATATCGGACGTCATATCCCACCGGGGGCAGTGATTGCCGCTTATGGCGAATTAGGAACAGGCAAGACCTGTTTCGCGGCCGGACTGGCGCGGGGTATGGGAATCGGCGAGACTATCGTCAGTCCCACTTATGTCTTTTTCCGCATTTATCCGGGCAAGATCCCTCTGGCTCATATCGATGCCTATCGTTTAGAAGGGTTATCAGAAGAGGAGATAGCCCTGACCGGCATCGAGGACTGCTTTGCAGCGGGGAATGTGGCTTTTGTCGAGTGGCCGGGTTTTATCAGCCCCTGGCTGCCGCAGAGCACGGTGGAGTTGCATCTGGAACGTGGTGCTACTGATACTGAGCGGATCCTGGAATTTATCTATGATCCCAAAGAACAGAGGTGGCTGGATGAGGCTTTTAGCTATTGATACTTCTGGTAGGGCGCTTTCCGCCGCTCTTGCCGAGGATGGGGAAGTGATCGCCAGCTTTGGCGTTGATGAGGGCAAAAACCATTCGCTGACCCTCTTGCCTAATTTACAGCGGTTGCTCCAGGAACAGCAGTTGACTTTAGACCAGATGGACGCCTTTGCCGTGACCATTGGGCCGGGGAGTTTCACTGGGCTGCGTATCGGGTTGGCTACCGTTAAGGCTTGGGGACAAGCTCTGGAAAAACCCTTGGTGGCTATCTCCACTCTTGATGCTGCTGCGGCTTCTGCCACTACTTGCGGTTATGCAGCACCAGTGCTCGACGCACGGCGTAATGAGGTCTATACAGCGCTTTACTGTGATGGGCAGAGACTGGGGCCTGACCGCGCTATGGCTCCGGCACAGTTAGCCGAAGAGCTGACTCAGCTATCGGCGCCTGTTACCTTTAGCGGAGACGGTGTTGATCCTTATCGTACTTTGTTCGCAGAGGCATTGGGTGCTAATTTTCAATTGCCGGCAGATGGCAATACGCTCTTTTTTGCGGCGGCGGCAGCCCGTCTGGCCTGTGCTAAATATGCTGCCGGTGAAATCAGCGACGTAGCGGCGCTGGTACCGGTTTATCTGCGCTTATCCGAGGCAGAAGAAAAAAGATTGGAGGCCCTTAAGCATGCATGATATTCATTTTCGTCCGCTGACTGTTGATGATGTGGCTGAGATGTCGCATATCGAGCATCTATCTTTTTCCCGGCCTACCAGTAAAGAGGCCTATACCAATGAGCTGGTCAATAATGACCGTGCCTTCTACTATGGGCTTTTTGACGGTGAACAGTTGATCGCCTTTGGTGGTTATTGGTTGATCCTGGACGAAGGCCATGTTATCAATATCGCTGTGCATCCTGCCTACCGCCGTCAGGGCTATGGCGAGCTGCTGATGCGGCAGGTGATCGTCGCCTGTATGGCTCAGGGCGCTAAGAAGATGACGCTTGAGGTACGCAAGCATAATACCCCGGCGCAATATCTCTATCAGAAGCTGGGCTTCATTAAAAGCGGTATCCGTCCCAAGTATTATGATGACCCTAAAGATGATGCGGTGATCATGTGGCTGGATATGCTCAAAATGCCATCAGAGGGAGCTGAATAGGCGTTTTGCCTAAGAGAGAAGGAAGAACGATGGTCAAGATCTTAGCAATCGAATCAAGCTGTGATGAGACAGCCGCTGCGGTAGTCAGCGATGGTAATAGCATCCTCTCAAATATCATTGCCAGCCAGATACCGGTACACCGTCTCTATGGCGGTGTGGTACCGGAGATCGCCAGCCGCCACCATCTGGAGGCGATCGTGCCAGTAGTTGGCGAGGCTCTGTCTGCTGCTGGCTGTGAGTTCAGCGATATCGATGCCGTAGCAGTGGCCAATGGCCCTGGGCTGGTCGGCTCGCTGCTGGTGGGCGTATCCTATGCCAAAGCTTTGGCCTTAGCACTTAATAAACCCTTGATTGCTGTTCACCATTGGCAGGGGCATCTGCATGCTATCGATATCGAACACCATCTGACTTATCCCTATCTGGCTCTGGTGGTTTCCGGTAGCCATAGCGGTTTGCTGTTAGCTACAGAGCAGGGGAATACCATGTTGGGCTGCTCGCATGATGATGCTGCCGGAGAAGCTTTTGATAAGATTGCCCGGGCTTTGGGACTGCCTTATCCTGGTGGTCCGGAGATCTCCCGTGCTGCTGAGCATGGAAATCGCGAATTCCAGCATTTTCCCCGTGCCTGGATGGAAGGAACCGATGATTTTAGCTTTAGTGGCCTGAAATCAGCGGTACTTAATTATCTTAACCAGCAGCGGATGAAAGGGGCTGAACCAGATCAGCAGGAGATCTGTGATATCGCAGCCTCGGCACAGGAGGCGATCTGTGATATTCTCTCGGCTAAAGCCGTGGCAGCAGCTCAGCGTGAAGGTGTCGCTGCTATTGCGCTGGTGGGCGGTGTGGCTGCCAATCAACGGTTGCGGCAGCTATTGAGCGAGCGTGCTGGCGCAGTGGGCATTACCGCTGTTTGGCCCTCTCCGGTCTATTGCACTGATAATGCCGCTATGATCGGAGTAGCAGCGCTGCCTAAATATGCTGCCGGAGATTTTGCTGATCTGAGCTTGAACGCGGAGCCAAGATTAGCTATAATATAGGCAAAAGAGCGGTAGGATAGGCCCCAGATACTCAGATGATCCCTGATGGGGTCGGCTGCTTCTGCAGCCTTTTTGATCCGATCCCGCTAGGAAGAGGAAGCCTATGACTTATCAGTTGATCATCAGCAATGCTAATTATTATCTTGCTGATCACTTTTTTACCGGCGATATCCTGGTCGCCGATGGCCGGATCGCCGGTATTGTATCTCCAGGAGCAGCTAAAGACCTGCCGGCTGAGCGCGTTATCGACGCTACCGGGCTGACTGTTCTGCCCGGTATCATTGACTCCCATGTCCATTTCCGGGAACCCGGGCGTACGGATAGGGAGGATTTTTTTACCGGTTCCTGTGCTGCTGCAGCAGGTGGGGTCACCACTTTCTGCGAGATGCCAAACGCCTTTCCCCCGCCTAATTGCCCGCAGAATTTGCGCGACCGCATCGCTATGGCTGATGAAAAAGCGATAGTTGATTTCGCTTTTTTAGGCGCTGCCGGCTTTGGCAATATTCCCCAGTTCCAGCCTTTGCTGGATATGGGAGTAGTCGCTTTTAAGACCTTTCTCGATAGTCCCCCCAAAGGGCGCGAGGCGGAGTTTGAAGGGCTGACCGTGGCTGATGATAGCGAGCTATATCTGATGTTGGAGGCTGCGGCAAAGACAGATGGACGGTTTTTCTTCCATTGCGAAAATTCACCGCTGATCAAGGGCTTGGAAAAACATCTTCACCAGTTGGGGCAGGAGGCTAATTCTTTCCATTATCTGTCCCGTCCGGCCGTGGCCGAAGTGCAGAGTGTCGAAACTCTGCTGCGCTTTGCCCGCGCTACCGGTGCTAAGGTGGGCATTGTCCATATCACAGTGCCGGAATCCTGCCGTTTGGTCCGCCAGGCTAAGGCCGAAGGCGTTGATGTGGTGGCTGAGACCTGTTTCCAATATCTTAACTATCATCATGGACATATCGATCAATATGGTCCCTACGCTAAATGCAATCCGCCGCTGCGTTCCCGTGAGGATATGGAGGGCTTATGGGAATATTTGCTCGATGGTACCATCACCATGATCGGGTCTGATCATGCGCCGCTGACAATGGAAGAAAAGACCATCGGTGAACAAGAAGGCATTTGGAAAGCCTTCTCCGGCTTCCCTGGGGTAGAGGTGATGCTGCCGGTAATGCTCACTCAGGTTAATGCCGGCCGGCTGACTTTGCCGCAATTGGTGCGCCTGATGTCGGAGAATACGGCCCGACTTTATGGCATGTTCTCGCGTAAGGGTATTATCCAGCCCGGCGCTGACGCGGATTTTGCTATCGTGGATATGCAGCGTGAATATACTCTTTCCATCGATAAGATGTATAGCAAATCCAAGGCGATCAATAAGCTCTTTGACGGGCAGAAGGTCAAAGGTAAACCAGTCTATACTATTGTCCGCGGACGTACTTTGATGGAGGACGGCGTCGTCGATACCAGCAGCCGCGGTTATGGCTGTTTTGTCGCGGCCCAGAGGTGATCGATGATGGCGAAGAGCACTTGGGCAGCGATCTTGGTGCTGGCTGGAGAACGTCCCCAAGGGTGGGCACGCCAGCAGCTGGTAGAACTAGCCGGACAGTCGCCGCGGCCGTATATTATAGCGGCTGACGGCGGCGCCGCCTATTTGGCTGAGTCAGATATTCAACCGGATCTGATCATCGGCGATAGCGATAGTATTCCGGAGGGCCTTTTCCCCGATGTTCCTCGGGAAGCGCTGCCTACTGCCAAAAATTTTACTGATGGCGAAGCTGCTTTTGCCTATTTGTTCGAGCACTGTTGTCAAGGGAGGATAGCTGTCTTTGCCGCTTTGGGTGGTAGGTTGGATCATCTGCTGGCTAATGTTTTTCTTCCGCTGCAGTGGCCGGATCAGGCTCCTCGGCTGACTCTTTTTAGCGATGATTGCGAAGCTGTGTACAGTCTCGGCCATGCTGAGATCAGCGGTTGTCCAGGTGACACTTTGAGCATTATCCCGATCACTCCGGAGGTCAAGGGGATCACCCTGACCAATTTAGCCTATGATTTGAATGATTATGATCTGATATCAGGCAGCAGCCGCTGCATAAGCAATGTCATGCTGGGAAATCAGGCCATTGTCGACCATCGCCAGGGTTTGGCGCTGATCATTCATTATATAAACGAAGTGAATGCGAAAATAAGTGATAAATGATTAGGCAGGTTGATCCCTAGCACCTGCTGGAAGTAGAGGAGTAGCTGATGAAAGAGCTGGATCCCCGGATAGATGAAAACATGCTCTGGCAGGCCGCCTTTCCCCGTTTTTATGAGCGTGCCACCCACGATGGGGTATTTATTATGCCTCAGCTGGATGATTTTTTGGCTTTTCTCCAGCAGCATGGCGATGGCGCCACTGCTGAAGAGAGGGCTATTTCCCGCCTGGATATGACGATGGTTTGTCTATGGCCATATGTACAGGATTTGTTTATTGTTGATTTTTTCCCTCACCGTTTAGCTGCTGCAACTGATCTGTTGCGGGCTGCTGATTTTGGCGAAGGTGATGATGTGCGGGTCAATAAGCTGGCTCGAGAATTGGCGGCTGCGCTGGATGCCGTGGAACTGGTAATGGCCGAGGAGCAGGAGAAGGAGCAATCTTTGCGTGCCGCAGAAGAAGATGATTAATTAATGAGGTTGATGAAGTGGTAAAAGTCTTATTGGTGGGGATCAATGCCCGCAATATCCATGCTAACCCAGCCTTATATACCCTTTGTCAGGCTGCCCGGCAGCGGGGATTAGCAGATATGGTGCAAATGCAGGAATATGCTCTCCATACCCCAACGCAATATATCATGGCGCAGATCTTTGAAGCGAGGCCGGATATTCTGGCCTTTTCTTGCTATATCTGGAATATTTCTTTGATCAGTCTTCTGGTGCGTGATATCCGCAAGCTTCTGCCTCAAACAAAAATCTTTTTGGGCGGCCCTGAGGCCTCGGCACGCGCCAGGCATTATTTAACCTCTTTGCCGGTCGATGCTGTTTGCCTTGGCGAAGGAGAAGTGAGCTTTGGCGATTTTTTGCAGGCCCTTGCTCAGCAGTCAGCCTCCGGACTTAAGGAAGGCTTGCCGGTAGTGCCTGGCTTTCTAGTCAAAGGCGCTGAGGATCAGTATCAGCCGGCTCCTTTGCCGGATTTGGCACAGCTGCCTTTTCTCTATGATGAACGTACTGCCGCATATCTGGGTCAGAATAAGAAAATCGTTTACTATGAAAGCAGCCGCGGCTGTCCTTTTGGCTGCTCCTTTTGTGCCTCTGCCCGTCAGCCGTTGCGTGAGCGGCCGTTGGAAATGGTATTAGCTGAGCTGCCGCGTTTAGCGGAGATTGGCGGACAAATCAAGTTTATCGACCGCACCTTTAATGCCCATCCTCAGCGGGCTATCGCTATCACCGAAGAAGTGCTGCGTCTGCATAGAAAGGGGCTGAGTTGGCATTTTGAGATCTCCCCCTTTGGCTTGCCGCGTGAATTGGCTCAGTTATGGATGGCGGCGCCGGATGATTATATCAAATTGGAGATTGGTGTTCAGAGCCTCAATCCTGCTGCGCTTCAGGCAGTAGACCGTCATGGTGATTGGGATAAAGCTGAACCTTTGGTCAAGGAGCTGATTGATGCAGCCGGCAGCCATGTTCATCTTGATCTGATCGCTGGTCTACCCTGTGATACTCCGGAAGGCTTTGCCGCGTCGTTTCACCGTTTGCATCAGCTAGGTGCTGATTATTTGCAGTTTGGCTTTTTGAAAGTACTTCCCGGCTCAGTGCTGGAAGACGAGGCCGGACATTATGGTTTGCTGTATAGTGAGGATCCTCCTTATCAGATTCTGGCTACTCCACAGATGAGCCCGGGTTATTTGTTGGCGCTGCACCGTGCGGAGCGAGCCTTCAATGCTCTTTATAATA
>CALYAP010000076.1 GCA_944393575.1 uncultured Clostridia bacterium | reverse complement strand
TCATCTCCGCCCCCACCAAAACACCTGCAGCAAAAAAGAGCTTGATAAAGTGCATCGCCACGATATCTCGAACAGAAGCACCGTCCTCAGCAAGGATATCGCCATAGCTCCATACCTTAGTCCCCATAGCATTCATCATATATCCGGGCCGCTCTGGCTGGTAAATCTGCTCTGCTCCGGCTGCACAAGCACCTGCCACTGCGCCCTGAGCCATTGAAGTAGTCCATAGTCCATAAACCCGGCCTTGATATTCGACGCAATCCCCTGCTGCCCAAATATCAGGCAGAGAGGTCTGCATATGCTCATCGACTACGATACCATTATTACACTCAGCCCCTAAGTTACGTGCCAACTTAGTGAGACTTTTGATGCCTGCGGCACAAACCACTACTGCCGCCTCAAAGCCGCGTCCGTCTTCCAGCACGACCAGATCTTCCTCTACTGCCGCTAAATCGCCATTCAACGCCACCCGCACTCCGGCATTCTCGACAATGCTTAAGAAAAAGACACTGCCTTCATGATCCAGCTGATGGGAAAGCAGACGTCCGCCCCGGCCAACGATCACTACGGAACGTCCGGCCCGAGATAGATGCCACGCTGCCTCCAAGCCCAAGAGACCATCGCCGATAATTACCACCGGACCGCTCAGCTCAGAAATTTTACGGATATCCTCCATAAAGCGCAGCGGTATCACCCAGTCTTTATCCTTGCCCTTGGCATCAGGGATATTCCCCCGGGCACCAGTGGCCAAAATCAGCTTATCATAAAACAGGTAGCTGCTATCGGTAAATTTGATTTGACGCTTATCGGCATCGATCGAGGCCACCATACCATTGACTACTTCAATATCCATATCAATGAACCACTGATGATTACGCACCAGCAATTTCTCCGGATCCAGGCCGGAAAAAATCTCACAGATCCGCGGCCGATAATATGGCAGACGTTTCTCACCGCAAATCAGATGGATGCGAGCCTCGCTATTAGCTTCTCTGGCAGCCTGCGCTGCGGAAAGTCCCGCGATGCCGCCGCCAATGATGACGATTTTCTCTGCCAAAATTCCACTGCTCCTTTCGCTGACAGGGAGGCAAGCCTCCTCTGTCTAAAGGACGAAAAGGCGGGGATAATGCCCCGCCTCCTTACTTTTGTCCAGTTTATTTTAAAAATCGATACCGTTGAGCAAAAAGCGTAATTGCCATTCAAACTCATTGTGGGAAGTGACACCGATAATAATAGCAATAATAACACAGACCGCTAGTATGATCAAATAGGCTCGGAAAAAGTTCCGCTTTGAGGGATTGGTTCGCTTATTGAAAGCCCAGATAAATGCCAATACCACGATACTTAAATTAGCGATAATGAACAAAACCCGATAGACTGTCATATCATTGGTTGATCGGCCAATAGCGCTGGCGATAAAAGCCAATGCTACCGGTACCAGGATCATCATCAAGATGGTATAGATCCAATGGCCAACCGAGACCACTGGCGCATCATTATTATCAAAGAAATGAGGTTCAGGTGCCGCACCCTGCTGATTAGCGTCTGCATTCTGTGCCGGAGCAGCACTCCCCCAAAAAGCAGCTGCCTGAGCCGCCTGGGCAGTTGGCTGGGCTGGTGCCGGAGTCGGCTGAGCTGCCAGTGCAGCGGGTTGAGCTGGCGCAGGAGTCGGCTGAGCTGCCGGTGCTGCTGGTTGAGCCGATGCAGCAGTTGGCTGAGCTGCCGGTGCTGCTGGTTGAGCCGATGCAGCAGTCGGTTTAGCTGCCGGTGCAGCGGGTTGAGCTGGCGCAGGAGTCTGCTGAGCTGCCGATGCTGCAGGCTGAGCTGGCGCAGCAGTCGGCTGAGCTGCCGGTGCTGCTGGAGCAGATGCCCAAGGAGCCACCGGAGCAGAAGCCCAGGGGGCAGTGGAATCCGCAGCAGGTGTAGCCGGAGTGCTGGCCGAAGCCCAAGGCGGAGTTGCTGCCGGCTGGGGCGTATCCTTAATCAATTTAGCGCCGCAAACCAGGCAAAATTTATTATTTTCGCTCATCTCTGCGCCGCATACTTGACATTTCATAAAATGATTCCTCCTTATACGGATGTTGATAAGCTCTATACTGATAACCATTTTTATCCTTAACAATTAGATAATATTCGTCTTATTGCCAATAAATCCTCCTGAGGGACAAATTATATTGCCCTCAGATGGAGGCCTGAACTAAAAAGGACCGCCCTTTGGAGGCGGTCCTTCAAGCATCAACCCATTGGAATTAGCTCAGCGCTAAACTCTTATAGGCCAGGGGTGTAACTATTGGCAGTGGTGATAGTGACCGTATTGGTCGCAGCGCTGTAGGTGAGGCCGATATCGAGCATGGCGCAGACCTGGCGCAGGTTGACATAGTTGCTGCCAGCTACATTGTAAGCGATCGGATAAGCATTGCTGCCATCCAGGGTGACTTTCTGACTGCTCAGCTGCGGTCTGCTCAGGGTAATAGGCTGATTGACCGGATTCTGAGGATCATTGACATAAGAGGTCAGGCTATGGATATGAGCCGTATTGATGGATTCAGTATAGGTGACGTTGAACTGCTTGCTGGTGCCATCGAGCAGGTAAGCCAGGTCACGCAGTTTGAGGAAGTTATTGCCTTTGATATTGACAGCGTTGAGAGTCTTGGCTGTGCCATTGACATAAAGATTCTGGACGCTGACCTGATAGTTCGGGTTAGCAGGCTGGCGGTAAATGTTCAAGGTGTAGTTCTTAAAGTTAGAAGAAGAAGAGTAAACGGTAATTCTAATCTCATTAAGGCCTTCATTTAACGCAATACCAGTACTAGTTCTACCGCTAATAACAGATTGAGCAGCGCTTTTATTTAAATTAGTAATGCTGATGCTATAACCACTATCAACCGCGGTGGGGGTGACATAGAGAGTGGTGACAGAATTCGGCACATTGGCAACATAATTATAGGTGCCGCTGGCAAAGACTGGGGAGAAATTGAAGCTGCCGGCATTGGTGGAGAAGGTCAAATTGCTCAGCAGACCGGTAGCACCAACATTGACGGTGATATTATAAGTTCTAGTAGTATCACGATCTTCAGCAACAACAACTACCTGGAATTTGTTTTCCCCAGATTTGAGATCAGAGAGAGTGATATACCGGCCATCAACTTCTACATCATTGCACAGGATAATAGCATCACTATCACTAGCTCTTAATTCCAAGCGGACTTCATCAGTTTTTGCCGGGACGCTTACGATATAATTAT
>CALYAP010000075.1 GCA_944393575.1 uncultured Clostridia bacterium | reverse complement strand
CGCTTTGGCGGAATCGCTGCGGCCTGATTATCTTCAGCTGCATTATCAGGAAACTATAGCTGATGCTGACTATATCGCCCGGCAGCTGGCGAACAGTCCTACCCGTATTATTAAGACGCTGCCGCCAACTGCTGAGGAGCGGCAACGTCAGTTCGGTACCGCTAAGCTGAACGAGTGCCTGCGTTTGCTGGAAGAGAGCGGAGTTTATGCTGTTTTGACTGATCCGCGTACCGCGGCAAATGCCTCTGGCAGCGGATTCAGCGCTGATGTGGAGACTTTTGTCAGGATCAGACAGCTCTGCGCTAAGCCGGTCATTCTCGCCGGCGGCATCACGCCAGAGAATGTCGCTGATATCATCGCCGCTGCCCACCCGCAGATGATCGATATCATGACAGGGGTGGAATCCTCTCCCGGAATCAAGGATCCGCAAAAAGTGACTGCATTGATGTCCCAGTGCCAGTCTACAACAGAGCAATAGCCGCAGCTCATGCCGCGGCTATTTTTTATGCCATAATGTCTTTATATGCGAAATAATGGTCAAGATATGGGTAAAAACTTTCTTGCTCTAGTTCTTGCCGTGCCGGTATCCGGCTTTGATGACAGCCTTCCTGCTGATAGATAGAAGGCGGAGCCATTATGCGGACGAAGGCGCGTTGCCACAGACGCTGTTTATCAAGCCCTAGCTGAACAAGAGTATCTGACTATAGCGGCTGGTATTTGACAGCGCCGTAGGAGATATTTCTCGGCAAAGAACCTGTGTTCTGATGGGATAGCTATGCTGATGATAGAGACGGCAGTCTGTCTGATGGTATGATGGCTCCAAGACGCCTGATCTGAGCGGTTATCCGCTGATACAAGTGCTGCGGATGAGTTTTCCGTCCAAATAGTATATCTAGCAGGATTTTGTCGGACGATTTTGGTTGCTTTCTCTATTATTTTCCTTTATGATGATATTAGCATTGAGTCAGGGGATTGCGCTAGGAGATATTAAGATAACGCCCAGCAGATAAGCGGTAATAGCTAGTAGAGGAGTAGATGACAGATGACCCATGTGCTAATAGAGATCCCAGACGAGCAGCTGCTGTCTTTGGTTCTCGAAGCCCAGCGCGGAGAGGTTGCGGTGGATAGCCTGATCGAGGCGGTTTTTCAGTGGGGCATGAATGTTTATAATGGCGATATCGCCATCTCCTAGCGCATTGATACTGGGGATAACGAAAGAGGAACTCAGCTGAGTTCCTCTTTCGTTTTTATATTATTAAGGATAAGCGTTTAATTATGGTGCTGTTTCACTGATAATAGATTGTGTCTCTCCATCATCGTTGCCATAGGGGGTAACAGTACCAACAACATAGAGTCTGTATGAACCGTTAGTGATGGGTGCTTGGCGTTGAAATAAAAAATCGTCAGTATTGTTTTTATAGCTTGACCATTGTGCCCAAATAGTAGTCCATTCACCGCCACTAAACTTTTGCAAATACATATCAATTTCTATTTTTGCTACTGTATTTGTAGTTACAACTCTACCAGTGCAGTAAGCTATATTATCTCTTATAGATAGACTTGCAGTAATTGAATTAATAAGACTATAACGAAATGGGATAATACCGGCTTCATTGGTATCAATAATTATATCTTCTATGATTACTTCGCTGTAGTTATCATCATCAGCTAGCACTGATCCGCTTAATGTCAATACTAGGCAAAGAACCAATAGTAATATAATTAAGCTTCTCTTCATTAATATATCCTCCTAAGTCATTTTTAAGAAAGATGCTTTCGTTATTTTATTTTCTGTGCCATATCTAACGCAGATTCTAAGGAAAGATTGGTAATTAGATGAAATATATTATCGTCATTGGTCCAAATAATATTTATCTTTTCTGGCTGCTGAGTAACAATAGCGCTATTGCCGTTTATTTCATATTCATAACTATGTGTATTGTTTTCATTGTCAATATTGATAGCGGTCTTTTTAGGATAAGTTGATAATGTAATAAATTGCTCATTATTTGTATAATATTTATGAGTTGACATCGTATCTGTCTCTTCATTTACCAAAACAAAGCCTTCCGGCAGCCAGTCGGTACTGGCGCTTTCTTCCATGCGAATACTGACATGATCGTTCTGCCAGTTGGAGACTAATTCCATCACGTTGAGGCGAAAGGTGGGGGAAACAGCAAAGGCGATCGCTGGACAGGCCAGCAAAATCAGGCAGAGGATCGCCGCCACAGTAAAACCTTTGCGGACACGGCGTTTGGTGCGGATCTTTTTGTGCTTTTTGGCCAAATCGTTGATCATCGAGTAGATGGCCGCATCCAGCTCTGGCGAGGGACCGATATTTTTCTCTTCCGCCTCTTGCTGGCAGCTGGCAAATTCATCCATCAATTCATGTTTTCTGTTCAAGGCAGTATATTGAAGAATTAATTCTTCTACTTCTGAAGTTTCGCATGAATTAGTTTTTTGTTCCTCTGTCATCATTATTCACCACCTTTTTGCAAGAAAGCTCTTAGCATCTTTCTTGCTCTGCACAATCTTTGTCTAACATTATCCTCCGTGATATGCAAAATTTCGCTGATTACTTTGTTATCTAACTTCATCGCATATTTCAAGTAAAGAATGTCAGCATATTTGTGAGGCAAATTCGCAGCAGCTTCATTCAAATCAGCGAAAGCCTCTTTCATGATCAGCTGTTCTTCCGTGTCTATGATATTTGCAGCATGATCGATTTCACTATGAACCTCCCGCTCCACACTACGCATATACTTTGTTGCTTCATTCCTCACGACTATCATCATATAAGGTATGTTATCCTGTGGTTTATCGAATTTGAAAAGATGCGGCTTACGCAGCATGGTGACAAAAGAATTTTGGACCACATCCTCAGCTTCGGCTTTAGTGTTGATATGCCGGAGTGCGTAGTTGACTAACGCCTTCTTGGACAGGCAATAAAGTTCTTCGATCATTTTGATAAGTTCGTCATAGTTAATATCATCGGCCATATCCTGCAAATAATTAGCCTCCTTTCTGGAAAATTTTGACAATTAACGACATATTGATTGTAAATAATCATGCTAGAAAATGCAATACCTGTATCTAAAATAAAGTTTGTCACAAGAGATAGTAAATAGTGTCACAACGTTATTATTTCTGAGATAAAATGAAACCTGCTTTCATTTGTCAAGTATTTCTGACTGAAAACAGGCTTTTGTGACCTAAAAAGGCCTTTTTTATTTGATTTTTCTATAAATGAGGTTTTTGACAAAAGTTTTACAAATTTTTAGCAAATCAGTGTTATATTGTTG
>CALYAP010000074.1 GCA_944393575.1 uncultured Clostridia bacterium | reverse complement strand
TGCTCAGATTTTTTTTCGATCGCCGCAGCAATAGCCAGTAGCTGATCTTCACTAATTTGTCCCGAGGGATAGATATCGGTGACCGCTGGTTTGCCCTCAGTAACTGTACCTGTTTTATCCAAGACGACAGTAGTGATATTATGCGCAGATTCCAGGGCCTCGGCTGATTTGATCAAGATGCCGTTGGCAGCGCCTTTGCCAGTACCGACCATGATCGCTGTCGGTGTGGCTAAGCCCAAAGCGCAGGGACAGGAGATGACTAATACCGAGATAGCTATAGAAAGGGCAAACTCTGCTCCCTGGCCTACCAATAGCCAGATGATAGCTGCTAACACGGCAATGCTGATAACTACCGGGACAAAGATACCGCTGATCTTATCAGCCAGTTTAGCGATAGGTGCTTTGGAGGAGGTGGCTTCGTCCACCAGACGGACAATCTGAGCCAGAGTAGTATCATCGCCTACTTTAGTGGCTTGCATCTGGAAATAGCCAGCCTTGTTGACAGTACCGCCAATAACCTCTTGACCTGTTTGTTTTTCTACTGGAATGCTTTCACCGGTAAGTGCTGATTCATCCAGGGTTCCTTGTCCTTCAGTAATCATTCCATCGACTGGTACGCTTTCACCTGCCTTGACAATAATGATATCTCCGCTAATGACTTCTTCTAGCGGAATGATACTTTCCACACCATTACGAATGACAGTGGCTGTTTTGGGCGCTAAATTTAATAATTTAGTGATCGCCTCTGAAGTCCGCCCTTTAGCGCGGGCTTCAAAGAATTTTCCCAGGGTGATTAAGGTAAGGATCATCGCAGCTGATTCAAAGTAGAGATCCATGGAGAATTGCTCCGCCATGGCCATATCGCCGAGGCCTAACGCATAACCGATGCGATAGATAGCATAAATACCATAAATAGCGGCGGCAGAGGAACCGATCGCGATTAGCGAATCCATATTCGGCGAGCCATGGAAAAGTGCTTTGTAGCCCACGCGGTAGAATTTAAAATTGACAAAAACAACAGGTATCACTAAGAGAAATTGGCTGAAAGCAAAAATCAAGGCATTTTGGGTGCCAAGAAAAATACCTGGTAGCGGCCAGCCGAACATATGCCCCATAGAAAGATAAAATAAAGGAATCGTAAAAATCAGGGAAATGATCAGTCTGGTTTTCATTTGTTGTATTTCCTGTTCAGGGGCACTTGGTCCCTTAGTTTTGTCATTTTGCGGTTTACTATTTTTGGGCGTCGCTGAGTAGCCGGCTTTTTTCACGGCTTCACAAATGATTGCATTATCAGTGATCTGTTCATCAAAGCTGACTGTCATACTGTTTTTGAGCAGATTGACTGCAACTTCCTGAACACCTTCCAGGCGAGAGACGGCTTTTTCTACTCTTGCGGAACAGGCTGCACAGGACATGCCACCAACGTTAAATTGTTGTTTACGCATAGGGGTCTCTCCTTTCGGAAAGATATTCTTGCACTATCGACCAAGTTATGCTATTATTGTACCACTTATTATCGTTTAGGCAAGAATGCACTTTTTTGACCAGTAGTATCTTAAATGATAGTATTAATGGGAGTGATGATGATGAAATGTTGTCAAGAAGGATATAATTGTCCAGTAGAAGCTACTTTGGAGATGATTGCTGGCAAATATAAGGCCCTTATTCTCTGGCAGCTTATTGATAATACTCTGCGTTATAATGAACTGCAGAAACTGATCCCCCGCGCGACTCCCAAAATGCTTACCCGCCAGCTTCGTGAATTGGAGTCAGATGGTTTTATCATTAGGACCGTTTATCCGGTGGTTCCGCCGAAGGTGGAGTATTCTCTTTCTGCCTTTGGCAGAAGTATCTTGCCCATTTTAGAAGCTATGTATGATTGGGGAGAGCAATATCTGCTTAGCCAGGGGAAAAAGGTTAATTGTAGTATGAAACGCAAACTGGATCATTGCTGTGCGGCAGGTAAATAATTTTTATCTTTACCCGCTTGTCTTTGATAAATTTATTTTATTGTCGTCCAAGTTATCTCCATTGGTAGACAAAAAATGTTTGCATTTATCATATATATATGGTATAAACGAATTAATTTCTTTATATATTGGTTATTATTGGACCAAACAGGGGTTCTATGGAAAAGATCATCTCAGGTCTAAAAATTAATTATCAGCTTAGCGGGGAGGGCATGGACCTCCTTTTACTTCATGGCTGGGGTGCCAGCAGCGCTGTGATGGCGCCAATGCAGGAACGCTTTTCTGCTATAGCTAGGGTGACCAATCTGGATTTACCCGGCTTTGGTCATAGTGAGGCCCCCCATAGCGGCTGGAGCGTTTATGATTATGCTGATTTTGTTGAAGAAGTCATCTCCTCGCTGGGTTTGCAAAACCCAGTAATCTTGGGCCATAGCTTTGGCGGCAGGCTAGCCATTATTTTGGGCTCCAGGGGGGTTGGACGTAAACTAGTGCTGACTGATGCCGCTGGTATTTTACCTAAACGGGGCATTGATTATTATCTACGCGTATATAGCTATAAAGCGGCCAAAAAGGTGATGAGCCT
>CALYAP010000073.1 GCA_944393575.1 uncultured Clostridia bacterium | reverse complement strand
ATTGGCGCTACCGCTTCATATTCATGGTTTAAAATCAAATCGACTGATGTTTTGCCATGATCATTCAAACAACGGTATTTTTCAATTATCCGTTGTTCGGATGGCGAACAAACAAATTCATCCTCAGCGGAATAGCCAACCAAGACGCTGATAGAAACGTCCATAGCCTTACACATGGCAATGATCTTATCAATATCCGGTTTATTGAGATCATTTTCCCAATTGCTAATTACACCGGCGGAACGAGCACCGATCATTTTGGCAAGCTGAGTTTGCAGCAAACCTTTATTTTCACGCGCCTCTCTTATCCGCTTGCCAAGTGTTGCCATAATTAAATACCTCTCTTTTTATAAAATTAGAAAATAAGCACCAAACATTTTTATTACAAAAAATCTTTAAAAACTCTTGACAATCAAGAAATACTAGCTTATTATAAGATATAATAGGATATCTTATACATTTTTGATAAAAAGAAAGAAACAGCTAATTCAGCTAAAATATTAGCTGAAAAGTCAGGTTAACCAAAAATTAGGCATAGCACCTTCTATTTCCACAAATTTATCGATAATCCTTTATTAATACTAGATATCTTAATCAAAACAACAGATAATACTAGCAGGCAATTCTTCTCCTATTATTATATAGAGTAGTTAGCTTCATATTGTGACAAATTTTTTGAAAATTTTTTATTGCCACAGTTTTAATATTTTTATTATCACTTCTATCGCTAAAAACACCGTCTTAACTCATAAAACATGAAACTAAGCAATAAAGCAATATCCAGCAATTTTATAACATAAACAACAAGATATTATCAAACAAACGTCAGCTGAAGTATGATAGACTGAACAGTCTGTCACACTTCAGCTTTTATAATATTTTTTCTGCTAATATTCCATGATAATATTAGAACAGCGCGCAGTCCTGCTGAAAAAGAAACAACAAGACAGGTTTTGCATTAAAAGATAGAGAAATTATTATTTTATGCAGCTAATGATCTAAAATGCTACTACTCTTAAATGATATAATTGTTTTTATGCGAACAATCTGCTGCTGATAAATGAGGTGATACCAGGAATGATTGGCATGATCGATATGGGCGGAGGTATGCGGGGAGTATATACTGCCGGTATCTACGATTATTTATTAGACCAAAAGATTACTATTGACTATGGCATCGGCGTATCGGCAGGCGCAGCTAATATGATCACCTTTTTAGCTGGGCAACGTGGCCGTACCTTGGTCTTTTTTGCTGAATATAGTTTTCGTAAGCAATACATGAGTCTTGCTAATTGGCTGAAAGAAAAAAACTATCTTAGTCTAGATTATATTTATTCGACCCTTACCAACCAAGGAGGCGAATATCCCCTTGATTATCAGGCATTTAGCCAAACCACCTGCCCATTTTTTGTAGTGGCTACCGATGCTGAGACAGGAAAGCCAACCTATTTTTCAAGAGAAGATATTGCCCAGGATAGCTATGATATTCTCAAAGCATCATGTGCTATTCCGGCCGCATGCAAACCCTATCCGGTAAAAGGCCGCCTCTATTTTGACGGCGGGGTATCAGACCCTATCCCCTATAAAAAGGCCTTAGCTGATGGCTGCGAAAAAATTATCGTACTGCTCACCAGAACTATTGACTATGTTAAAGCTAAGCAAAAACATATGCTGCCCCTCTCCTGGATATTAAGGAAGTATCCCCAGATCATCGACAGGCTGAAACACCGCCATGAATTATATAATCAAGCGATTCAAGAAATAAAAAAATTGCAGCAAGCAGGAAAAGCGCTGCTGATAGCTCCTTCCAGCAACTGCGGGGTCGATACTTTTACCAAAAATAAAGAAGCATTTTTAAATTTATATCAAAAAGGATATGACGATGGCAGCAAGATAGCAGCTTTTTTAGCATAAAGATCTATTTACATCTCTGCTGTTTTCATTCTCATTACTAAAAAATCATGACTGCTGCTACCAGCTAAATTAAGATAAATGGCAACTATTCTCTACCCAAAGACATAAAAACAAGGAGTTATCTAGAATAAACTTGACGAACAATAAGCAAAAAGCCTGCCAGAATTGGTTTAGATAACCATATCCAACAGGCTTTTCTTGGTGAGCCATCGGCGACTCGAACGCCGGACACCCTGATTAAAAGTCAGGTGCTCTACCGACTGAGCTAATGGCTCATATTGGCTGGGGTGGCAGGATTCGAACCTACGGATGACGGAGTCAAAGTCCGTTGCCTTACCGCTTGGCTACACCCCAATGTATGGTACTGCCAAGTCAAGGATGGAAACGCCGCCAAAGCCGCTGGCCGTCGCAGGACGGCTTTGCCCAGCGCGAATCCGCCGTTGTAAATTGGGGTGGATGGAGGGGATCGAACCCTCGGGTGCCGGAGCCACAATCCGGTGCGTTAACCGCTTCGCCACATCCACCACGCACAACAAATATGGTACCAAAACCGCCGACGCTTGTCAAGAACATTTTTACCGAACGCCTGAACAGATTTTGCTAGCGATTCATGGCTACGGGCTGGGCGGAACCTCCCAAGTCTCCATTTTGTACACACCAATTGAATTATACGGGATTAATATATTAAACAAGATTTCCGCTTTTCCTTTATTTTTTACTGAAAAAGTGAAAAATTTTATTTACTGGCTACATTTTTTTAGCCAAGCGGCATTGATAATAAATACGAAAACAAACGATAAACAGATATCCGACTACCAAAGGAATAATCACCATCATTTCTGTACCCATCAAAGCAAAGGCCAGTAATAGGGCAGCAAAGACATAGATAGTAATATCGAAGGCTTTGGCCTTAGCCAGATTATTGATCGCTTGGTTGCGCTCATCATTAGTCTCGATGGCTAGCTGTTTGGCCAGATCAGGACGTTTTTTCAGCGTAATGATACGCACCGTTTCCCCTAGGCCATAACCAAAAGTGCCACAGCCAATGCCGATAAGAATAAAGGGTAAAGCTTTCATCATGCCCTCTGGTTCAGTTATCAGTCGCAGCAAGATAAAACCACCGGCAAATAACAGCACCCCAGCAGCCAATATCAACAGATACTTAGTACTTTTCATCACTGATCCTCCTCATAGATAAAAATATCCTCTATTTTCATCCCAAAATATCTGGCAATTTTAAAGGCCAACAAAATCGAAGGATTATAGCGGCCATTCTCTAAAGAACCAATCGTCTGGCGCGATACTTCCAGTACTGAAGCTAATTCTTCCTGAGTGATTCCCTGCTGCTTACGAATCTCCTCCAGCCGATTTTTCACCTTACCGCCCCCTTATAGACTTCCAGATAAAGCAGCATAATGTAAAGCGAGCTTTCCATATGGGCAATATACCATGGTCCACCAAAAATGTCAAGCATACTTTCCATCAAAGATGCAAAAAAAGACCTTCCAGATCAGAAGGTCTTTTGGAGGCGCCACCCAGATTTGAACTGGGGGTGAAGGATTTGCAGTCCTCTGCCTTACCACTTGGCCATGGCGCCACACAGACAGCGAAATTATCTTATCACACTGTATCTGAAAATGCAAGCGTTTTCTTAGACAAAGCCAAGCCTCAAGAAAAAATTTCTTTATTTGCTATAGTTTAGGAACCTAAAAGGCACTATTTAGAATAGATTATAGTCAATTTTATCACTATTTGGCTACCCAATCAACCTAATAAAAAAGCATCAAGCAATTCCACGTAATGTCAAAAGTCCCTACATCTTCTTTAATTTTTTATTAATTTATCGTTTAATTACCTCATAACACTACCAATATGCCGTTTTTTATGGTATGATGATAATTGTTTTTGATTATCATATACAAGTATATTTACACTGATACCATCACAGGTATAACAGGATGATGCTATTTAAAGAAAGGATGGGGCTGATGCCCAAAAATATTCTTGTGCTGCATGCCAGTCCTCGGCTTAATGGCAATAGCCATACCTTGGCAGAAACCTTTATCACTGGCGCTGAGGCTGCCGGCAACTGGGTTAAACGAATCAATGTCGCGCTGGCTAAAGTGGAACCTTGTACTGCCTGCGAATACTGCCGCACGCATGAACACCAGTGCTGTCAAGATGATGATATGCAAAAGATCTATCCATCGATCATCGGTTCTGACTGCATTGTTTTGGCAGCGCCGCTATATTTTTATGACTGGCCAGCGCAGTTGAAACTAGTTATCGACCGGCTCTATGCTTTTGGCCCGCAGTATCAAATCCGGCATAAGGAAACAGCGTTGTTGATGACGGCAGCAGACAAGGATCCGCAAGCTTTTAGCGGAGCGGAAAAGAGCTACGAGCTGGCACTGGTCGATTATCTCCAATGGAAAGACCGGGGCCGTATTCTGGTTAATGGAGTAAATGCTGCCGGCAGTATCCAAGATAATCCCGCTCTGGTAGAAGCATACAAACTGGGGTTCTCTATCTAATGATCAAAGAATACCTAAAATGCTTGCTTATTTTCGCCAAGATCGGCATCAGTGCTTTCGGCGGCGGTTATTCGATGTTGCCGCTTCTCCAAGGAGAGTTGGTGACTAAAAGACACTGGCTCAGCGAGGAAGAACTGACCGATTATTTTGCTTTGGCGCAATGTCAACCTGGTCCGCTGGCGATCAATATTTCCGTTCTCATCAGCGCTCAACGCTATGGAGCATGGGGCGGATTATGCGGCGCTCTGGGAATGACGCTGCCTTCTTTTCTTGTTATTCTGATACTGGCAATGCTAATGGAAAACTTCGCTTCGATACCTATTGTCGTACACGCTCTCAATGGGATCAAAGTCGTTGTAGCTGCACTGGTGATGTATTCCACCTACAGTATGGCTAAAACCGGTATCAAAAATATCGCCACAGTGATCATTTTTCTAGCAGCTTTAGTCCTACTGGCGCTCGATTTGATCAATCCTATCATTATTGTCTTGGCCGCTGCTGCCACCGGACTGGTTATAGGATTAATCAAAAAGAAATTAAAAAAGGAGGATAGCCAATGATCTATCTGCTCCTTTTTTATGAGTTCTTCAAAATCGGGCTTTTCGCTATCGGCGGAGGTTTAGCAGCTCTGCCCTTTCTCTTCGATCTTTTGGATAAATACGATTGGTACACCACTGCTGAGCTGACTAATATGATCGCCATTTCCGAATCTACCCCCGGACCAATCGCAGTCAATATGGCGACCTATGTTGGCTATCATACCGGTGGACTATTAGGTTCAGTAGTGGCAACCTTAGCCTTAATCATGCCGGCCATCATAATCTCTTTATTAATTTGTAAGGCCATGGCTGTCTGGCGTGATAATCAATATGTAGAGATGGTTTTTAGCGGTTTACGTCCGGCGGTGGCAGGACTATTGGCAGCTATCAGTATCAGTCTAATCAGCCTAGCGTTATTTGGTACAGAACATTTTGCTCCTGGGCTACAGCTCAATCTTAAAGCGCTGATCTTCCTGATAGTGGTGACGCCGGCCGTTTTCTATTTCAATAAGCACCCGATCATCTTCATTGCCTTGGGTGCAGCAGTAGGAATCATCTTTCAACTCTAAGCTTAATCCCCCAAGGGCTTTAGCTCAACCCGTTAAATTAGATTTTATTATAAAGGAGTAATAACTTTTATGGACTTATTCAGCAAATTAAAAATGCCGCCGCTAGTAAACCAAATCCGGGAAGCCGGGGTTTATCCTTATTTCCATGAGCTGCAAAGCAGGCAGGATACCACTGTTATCATGGAAGGCAAACGCCGCATCATGCTGGGCAGCAACAACTACCTGGGACTGACTGTCAACGAAGAAGTCTGCCAAGCTGCCCACGATGCCCTAGAACATTACGGAACTGGTTGTTCCGGCTCCCGTTTTCTCAATGGTACGCTCGACTTACATATCGAACTGGAAAAGCAGCTTGCTGATTTCGTAGGGAAGGAAGCTGCTATGACCACTTCTACCGGTTACCAGACTAATTTAGCTGCTATCGCCAGTCTGGTTGGTCCCCATGACTATGCCATCTGCGATATCGAGAACCATGCTAGCATTTATGACGCCTGTAAGATGAGCTATGGCAAGATGCTACGCTATAAACATAGCGATATGGAAGATCTGGAACGCAAGCTGCAAAAAGTGCCGGAAAACGCTGGCATTCTCATCATCACTGACGGTGTTTTCTCGATGAGCGGCGATATCGCCCGCCTGCCGGAAATCGTGGCGCTGGCAGAAAAATATCAAGCCCGGGTAATGGTTGATGACGCTCATGGTTTGGGAGTGATCGGTGAAGGCGGACGTGGCACTGCCTCCTACTTTGGCCTCACCGATAAAGTCGATATCATCATGAGCACCTTCTCTAAATCCTTTGCTTCTTTAGGTGGCTGCATCGCCGCCAGCGCTGATATCATCGACTTCCTCCGCCACAGCGCCCGCCCCTTCATCTTCTCAGCCTCGATGCCGCCGGCTTGCACCGCTGCCACCCTGGCTGCCTTGAAGGTGATTCGCGAGCATCCAGAACTGCCGCAGCATCTACTGGACCTGGCAGATTATATGCGCAAAGGACTGACCGCACGTGGCGTAGAGATCCGCGAGAGCAAAGCGCCAATCATCCCTATCTACACCTATGATGCGATGCGCACGCTCACCCTTAACCGCCGCCTTTATGATGAAGGCGTTTATGTCAACTGCGTTCTGCCGCCAGCTACTTCGCCAGATGCCTGTCTGCTGCGTACCAGCCTAATGGCTAGCCATACTGAAGAACTGCTGGATGAGGCAATGGATATCATCGCCCGGGTAGTTAAAGAATAATTTGGCTGTTAACTCCGGCTAAGGAGGTATCATTATGGAAAGGATCGTCGTTATCACTGGCGGTAGTTCCGGCATTGGCAAAGCCATTGCCGAAAGGTTTGCCGCCACCGGGAACATTGTTTATGAGCTCTCCCGCAGCGGCAAATCAACACCCCACATCCACCATATCACCTGCGATTTAACGGATTCTGCCCAGATCAAGGAAGCCTTCGCTGAACTGGCCCGCTCCGTCCGCCGCATTGATATTCTAATTAATAATGCCGGAATGGGTGTCTCGGGAGCCACGGAATGCATCAGCGAAGAAGAAGCACGTCAGCTAATGGACGTCGATTTCTTCGCCGCTTGGCTCTGCGCTAAGGAAGCCTTACCCTTGCTCCGTAAAAGCAAAGCCGCAAAAATCATCAATATCAGCTCAGTAGCCGCTGTTTTTGCGATACCTTTCCAGAGCTTTTACTCTGCTGCTAAAGCAGCTATCAATGCTCTAAGCTCAGCCTTGGCTTTAGAGCTGAAGCCTTTTGGCATTCAGGTAACAGCCTTTATGCCGGGAGACATCAAAAGCGGTTTCACTGCCGCCCGAATCAAAAATGATGCCGGAGCTGAACTTTATGGAGAAGCCATCGATATCTCTGTCGCAATCATGGAACGCGATGAAAGCCAAGGTATGACGCCGCAGCGTATCGCTGACGCTGTCTATAACCTCTGTTCCTTAACTAAGCTCAAACCACTATATACCTGTGGGCTCAAGTATAAATTTTTCCTTTTCCTGGGCAAGGTGCTCCCCTGCTCCTTGATCCAGATGATCCTGCGGATGATGTACTGCCCCAAGAAGCGCCCGGCCGCTAAGACAGCACCGGAAGAATAAAAAATCCGTCTGTCAGGATAATAATTCATCGCTAATAAAAATCCCTCTTCTCTAACGAAAAGAAGAGGGATTTTGCTATTTTCTTATGGTCTTTAGCGCTGACTAATGGCTTAAACTAGCGCCGGCGCAGGTCATGACTATAACTACCAATTTGCAGATGGGGGAACCGCTCCTCCAGCCGCTGCACCAGCTGCCTGATGCCCATCGGTGAGCATCCCTGGCAAAAACTGCTCATCAGCCGGGGATCGCAGTTGAGATTGCGCAGTTGCACTTGGGCGATATCATAGCGTCCAATCAGCTCCATCAAAGCCTCTGCCTGTCTGGGGTCATCAGTAAATCCGGGATAGGTGAGCAGGTTCAGCGCTACCGGTACTTTGTTGCTTTGCGCTAGCGCCAGGGAAGCGCAAACATCGGACAAACCATAATCACGCGGCCGATGATAAGCAGCATAATCATCGGCCAGAGCGGAAAAGAGCGATACGCGCATACTATCGATGCCCGCTTCGATGATCTTAGCTATCGCCTGAGTATTACCGGCGTTAGTGTTGATATTGATCAAGCCACGCTTGGTTGCGGAGCGGATCAAGCGAATGGACTCACAGATCTGCGGCCAAGCTAAAGAGGGCTCACCCTCGCACCCTTGGCCAAAGCTGACCATCGCTTCCTCGGCTGTCTCCAGATGAGCAATAGCTACTGCCGCAATCTCTTCAGCCTGCGGGCAACATTTGATGCGCTGCTGGGGTGATTCCGGCCCACCCTCCTCCTGCTCCGAAAGACAGGCCAGGCAGGCGGCATTACAAGCTGGAGAAACCGGCAGACCGCCCTCCCAGCGGCGATACATGATATTCTGGGCAGTAAAACAGCCATATTCTAAAGAACAGCGGGAGAGCTGCTCGATGACTTTGTTCCCGGGAAATTCCGCTTGTCTTTGGCGCACTAACTGCGGCAGCTCCTTGGTATTAAAATAACGCGGATGCCAGCGGCGGTGTTCATCAGTCGCCATAGCTGCTACTACCAGCTTACCCTTCTCTAAGCCCACTGCGGTATAACCCAAAATCGGCAGAGGGTCGCCCTCAACCACTGCGGCCGGGCATAGCAGACGGGTAAATCCCTGCGGCAGCAATGCCGCTACCGCATAAACTGGCTCAGCCTTCTTCTTATAGGGATTTTCTTCCAGCTCCAGGAACTCGCCGGTCTCACGGTCAAAGCCAACTGGAGCAGAACAAGGCATCATCGTAAGCGTAGCGCCTTCAGGTAAGGGAATCAGTTCGCTCTTAGCTGGCAACAACACCCTATCGCCAGAGGCAGCAGCCATCTGCAAAGGCGGGAAATCAAACCATTGGCCATCCGGGCGGGCAAAAATCAAGGAAGCCATCTTCTTCTCCTTTATGCTGATAAAAATGCGGGAGAGGATATCTCTCCCGCTGTTAATTGCTGTTTATAACTTCTTGTTATGCAGCATATCCTCTTTAATATGCCATAGTTTCCAGGAGAGGTCAACATAATAATGATGCGGGTTCTCAAAACGCTGAACCTCTTCCCAAAGAGTGCTGATCTCTCGCTGGCAATACTCACGGATTTCCGGTAAAGTGGGCTGGTCATAGATCAACTGGCCGTTTTTGAAAATCGGCTGCTGCAGCTCACGCACAGAAAAATCGGTGATTGTCTTACGTTTCCAGGTAGCCTGCGGATCAAAGATCTCCAACGGCTCGTTTTCATCGATAGTCTCATCCCAAACACAGATCTGATCAGCGATCGCCTTACCAGTACATTTACGATAAATGCGGTAGACCTTCTTGAAATGAGGATTAGTGATTTTGGTCGGGTTTTCAGACACCTTGATCTTGGGGATAATATTTCCGGCCTCATCCTCAATGGCCACCAGTTTATAAACGCCGCCAAAAACTGGATCTGAGCAAGCAGTAATCATCTTTTCGCCTACGCCGAAGGTATCAATGCAGGCTCCCTGCATCAACAGGTCGCGAATCAGCCATTCATCCAGGGCATTAGAGGCGGTAATCTTGCATTCCGTCAAGCCGGCTTCATCCAGCATCGCGCGCGCTTTGCGGGAAAGGAAAGCCAAATCGCCGGAATCAAGACGGATCGCACACTTGGTGATCCCCTGCGGCAGCAAGACCTCTTTGAAAACACGGATAGCATTAGGCACACCGCTTTTGAGCGTATTATAAGTATCAACCAGCAAGGTAGCATTATGCGGATAGATCTCACAATAGGTCTTAAAAGCCTCATATTCACTATCAAACATCTGTACCCAGCTATGCGCCATGGTACCGCCGGCTGGCACTCCATAGATAGCGTCCGTCAGCGTGCAGGCTGTCCCATGAGCGCCGCCGATATAGGCAGCCCGAGCGCCTATCACCGCTGCATCGCCACCTTGCGCACGGCGTGAGCCAAACTCCAACACCACCCGTCCGTCAGCAGCCCGGACGATACGATTGGCCTTGGTCGCGATCAGGGATTGGTGATTGATGGTCAACAGGGCATAGGTTTCGATCAGCTGCGCTTCCAGCGCTGGAGCCCTTACCGTAATCAAAGGCTCATTGGGGAAAACTGGCGTCCCCTCCGGTATAGCATAGATATCACCACTGAACCGGAAATCCGCCAAATAAGCAAGAAACTCCTCGCTGAAGCAGCCCTTAGTACGTAAAAATTCGATATCCTCAGCATCAAAGTGGAGATTTTGAATATACTCTATGAGCTGTTCTAAGCCGGCAAAGATGGCATAGCCACCATCATCAGGCACATCACGGAAAAAGATGTCAAAATAAGTAATTTTGTCCTTGTAGCCAGTGACAAAATAGCCGTTGGCCATAGTCAGCTCATAAAAATCGCAGAGTAATGAAAGATGACTCTTATCCATTACGATCCTCCCCCGGCCGCAACAAGCGGCCTATTTTATATTCGTCTGATCTAGAAAATTAGCTGATCCAAAAAGTTAGCGATCGATATTACAACAATGCTGCAGGATATTTTTACGGGTAATAATGCCGATAAAGATGCCCCTATCATCAACCACCGGTACAAAGTTCTGATTAAGCGCTAAATCAAAAATATCATGAATATCAGTAGAAATAGGTAATGCGCTGTTATCATGATGCCGTGGTACTTCGGTGACAGGCTCCTGCTCCGCATCGTAGAGATTAAGTAAATGTTCGTTTTTGATATACCACAGAAGATCGCCCTCAGTGAGAGTGCCTACATATTCCCCTTCGCGGTTGATAATGGGAATCGCCGTATAGCCATGATGCTCCATCTTCTCCAAAACCTGGCGCAGAGTAAAATCATCATAGATATACGCTACATCAGCTTTTGGTGTCAGTAGAAAAGCAAGATTCATACTTACCCCTTTCCGGCGGACCTATGCTGGGAGCGCTATTCGTCGATCTCCAGCACCGCCATAAACACTTCCTGCGGGATCTCTACACTACCAACCTGTTTCATCCGCTTTTTGCCTTCCTTCTGCTTCTCCAGCAGTTTGCGCTTACGGCTGATATCACCGCCATAACACTTGGCGATAACATCTTTACGCAGTGCGGAAACTGTTTCGCGGGAGATAACCTTATTACCGATAGCTGCCTGAATCGGTATTTCAAAAAGCTGTCGGGGAATCAGGCCGCGAATCTTATGCACCAGCGCCTTGCCCCGGTAATATGCTTTATCTTTATGAACGATCAGCGAAAGTGCATCAACGATCGATTCGTTAACCAGGATATCCAAGCGAACCAAATCAGACTGCTTATAGCCGGCTAGCTCATAATCAAAAGAGGCATAGCCGCGAGTACGTGATTTGAGTTGGTCAAAGAAATCATAAATGATTTCAGAAAGCGGCAGGTCATAGATCAGCATCACTCTGGTAGGAGTGATGTACTCCATATTGATAAAAGTGCCTCTGCGGTCGCGGGCCAGCTCCATGATGGCGCCGATAAATTCAGAGGGACACATGATTGTGGCCTTGACATACGGCTCCTCAATCATCAACAATTCATTGGCTGGCGGCAGTTTGACTGGGTTATCAATATATTCCACCGTGCCATCAGTGCGGGTGATACGGTAATTAACCGACGGTGCTGTAATCAGCAGATCCAGACCGTATTCACGTTCCAAGCGCTCCTTGATAATCTCCATGTGCAGCAAGCCCAGGAACCCGCAGCGGAAACCAAAGCCCAAAGCAGCAGAGGTTTCCGGCTCGAAGACCAACGAGGCATCGTTAAGCTGCAATTTTTCCAGCGCATCCTTAAGATCATCATAGGCGGCATTCTCCACTGGATACAGACCGCAGTAGACCATCGAGGTCGCCTGGCGGTAACCAGGGAGTGGATGATCAGCAGGATGCTCAGCACTGGTCACAGTATCGCCTACCTGAGTATCACGTACATTCTTGATCGCAGCGGCAAAATAGCCAACCTCACCGGCGCTCAGCTGGTCCACCGGCAATTCCGCAGGATTATAAACGCCAACCTCGGTGACCTCAGCAGTTTTACCGGAGCCAAACATCTTGATTTTCATGCCCTTACTGATCTGACCGTCAACCACTCTGATACAGGGGATAACCCCACGATAGCTGTCAAAATGGGAATCAAAGATCAAGGCCGAAAGGGGCTTTTGCGGATCTCCTTGCGGAGGTGGAATCAAGTTGACGATCGCTTCCAGGATCTCCTTAGTGCCTACTCCAGTCTTAGCAGAAGCCAGGATCGCATCAGAGCAATCAAGCCCGATCACCTCTTCGATCTCCTTGCGCACCCCCTCGGGATCAGCACCTGGCAGGTCGATCTTATTGATTACCGGAATGATTTCCAGATCATGCTCCAGCGCCAAATAAACATTGGCCATTGTTTGGGCTTCGATGCCCTGGGCAGCGTCAACAACCAGCAACGCCCCCTCGCAAGCAGCCAGGGAACGGGAAACTTCATAATTAAAGTCAACATGGCCGGGAGTATCGATCAAATTGAGTTGATATTCCTCACCATCATCAGCATGATAAATAATACGCACCGCTTTGAGCTTGATGGTGATGCCGCGTTCCTGCTCTAATTCCATCGAGTCCAACAATTGTTTGGTCATATCACGGCTAGCTACCGTACCGGTATATTCCAAAATCCGGTCAGCCAAGGTACTTTTACCATGATCAATATGGGCGATGATGCAAAAATTGCGTATTTTATTCTTATCTGTCATCTCTAAACCTCAATCGGCGAACTCCTCAATCAACAAATTTTTTTACCAAACGCCGCAATTACTCAGAGCAAAGTCTCTCCGGAAAATTTGTTTATTTGTTAGCCTTGCGCCGCTGTATTCTGGTTTTGATCATATTTTTGACCATAGTGAATTCCTCCATCCGCATCCAGCCAGTGCAAATAATATAAACAACCACACCAACTACGACAGCGACTGCTACCTGGAGCAATTGAGCAATCTTAGTTTCTATGCCAAAGACAACTACGCACAGTTCAGAAGCTCCCCAGACAGCTAAAGCCATCACTACGCAAGCAATAACAATCTGCAATAAGGACTTGCCCATATAACGCAATCCCATCTGACCGATCTTGCGGCGGAGGAAATACATCAGTAATAAGAATTGGGCGATACCAGCCAACGAGTAGGCCAAAGCCAAGCCGCAGTGCCCCATCGGATCAACTAAGATCACAGAGAAGAGGACATTGATGATAATCGCCGCCACACTAATCAGCAATGGGATCAAGGTATTCTGAATCGCGTAGAAGCCACGCAAAGCGATCAAAATAGCACCATAAGCGGCCAAACCAATACAATAGTACAATAATGCCTGCCCGGTGATATAGGTATCATGAGCAGTGAATTCACCGGAAAATTCATAGAGAAAACGGATAATCGGCTCGCGGAGCATAATCAGCCCCACAGCCGAAGGGATAATCATATAAAAGCTGGTCCGCAGTCCCATGCCGATGCTGCGTTTCAATTCTGGATAGTCACCGGTAGAAGCCTGCTGGGTCATGGTGGGGAAAATAGCTACCGCAATCGAGGTAGCAAAAACACCGATCGGCAGCTGCATAAAGCGGTTGGCCGTACGCAGAGCGGTCAGCATGCCGCCATCGAGACCAGTCGCCAGATATTGGGTGACAAACATATTGATCTGCGAGACCGAAAGACCGATAACTACCGGCAGGATCAATTTGAGCATCTGGCGGAAGCCTGGGTCATGGGTATCAAGACAGGGTGAATACTGAAATCCCACTCGCTTCAAGGTGGGGATCTGTACCACCAAAGTCATGATCGCGCCGATGACCACACCAATCGAAAAACCAGCTACGCCATATCCAGGCCACATTGATTCAATCGGTTTGACCAGCAGAACACCGAAAAGAATGATGCAAACATTATAAAGGAGAACACCGATAGCCGGCCAGGTGAAGTGTTGTTTTGACTGCAGGATGCCGGTAGCAATGGCCGAGAGCGCCATGAAGAGAGCTTGGATCAAAGTGATCCTGGCTAAAGTAACCGGAAGATCCATCTGGGAAGCATCATACTGGGTGAGGATGCCCATCAACGGCTCAGTAAAAATATAACCCAGCGAAAGCAGAATGATCATCAGCAATAAAACCCAGCTGGAAAAGATAGAACTTGTCCGCCAGGCCTGCCTGGTCTCCCCTTTAGCAAGGTAAGAAGAAAAGACCGGGATAAAAGCAGCGGAAATCGCGCCACCGATCAAAATATTGTAAATAAAATCCGGGATCGAAAAAGCGGCATTAAAAGCATCGGTAACGAAGCTTCTGCCGAAAAAGTTTTGCAATACCGAGTCTCTGGCATATCCCAATACCCGGGAAAGAACCTGGATCACCATCAGCAAGCCAGCAGCCCGGATCACAAATCCCTTATCCATTTTCGCCAAAGCTATATCACCCCACTTGTACGTTGAATTATATTATAACATATAATCTGGTTTTTTCCACCCAAAATATGTTAAGATAAGGGCATGGAACAAAGGACAGAAATTACCAATTCATCAATATCTCCTGCACTGCCACGGCAACGCATCTGGGAGCTGGACTTTATCCGCGGGCTTTGTGTCGCGCTGATGATCTTAGATCATCTATTCTACGACTTAGGCTTCGTTTTTCCCCAGCAATGGTTTGCTGATGGCGGCAGTGGTATCATCTACGATATCTGTTATTTTGCCCGCAATTTTTATTGGGACTGGCCAGTACGCCATATCATTCGCGTAATGGTATTAGCCGGTTTCATCGGCAGCTGCGGCATCTCCTGCTCACTCTCCCGCTCTAATCTCAAACGCGGGTTAAAATTGTTAGCAGTAGCTCTGGCCTTAAGCGGCGCCACCGCTCTGATGGATCTGATAATGGATCAGCAAAGCTTTTTTATCAGCTTTGGTGTTTTGCATATGCTGGCGCTCTCGATGCTGGCCTATGCTGGGCTGAGCCGTTTCGGCCCCTGGCCTTCACTGGTTCTGGGCGCTGCTATCCTGGTAGCCTCGCTTTTCGTAGGACCAGAAAGTTGCTCCGGTGGTGGATTTATCCTCTTTGCCTTAGGGATGGGCAGCGAAGGCTTCTCTGCCGATTATTTTCCGTTGATACCCTATCTGGGCTGGTTCCTCATCGGTGCAGTGTTAGGCGGCTGGCTTTATCGTGAAAAACGGAGCTTTTTCCCCAAGCATGGCCATGGCAAGGCGCTTAAACCCTTTATGTGGCTCGGGCGGCATGCACTGCTGCTTTATATCCTGCATCAACCAGCCATCTACTTAATACTACTGCTGCTGGGCAAAATTTTTGCCTGATAGCGGTTATTATTAAACAACTAGTCGGAGGGCAATGAACAATGCAGACTTATACTTATCACTACGATTCACCGCTTGGCGGCATCACTATCGCCAGTGATGGGAATAGCCTGACCGGACTATGGTTTGACGGGCAAAAGTATTTCGGCGATACCCTGGCTGAACAATGCCGAGAAAAAGACCTGCCGGTTTTTCAACAAACACGACAATGGCTGGACTGCTATTTTGATGGACAGGATCCAGGGTTTACTCCGCCATTATTTTTAGACAGCACGCCATTTCGTCTTATGGTATGGGATATTCTACAGCAAATCCCCTATGGCCAAACGCTTACTTATGGGGAGATCGCGCAAATGGTTGCTCAACAGAAAGGTCTCGCTACTATGTCCGCCCAGGCAGTAGGAGGGGCAGTAGCGCATAATCCGATCTCGCTGATTGTTCCCTGCCATCGGGTGGTCGGCAGCAATGGCAGCCTGACCGGATATGCCGGAGGTATCGATAAAAAGATCCAGCTGCTGACCTTAGAAAAAGTTGATCTGAGCAAGCTCTTTGTCCCTAAAAAGGGCACAGCACTGTAACAATGCCGCTTATGTTTATTCAGAAAATAAAATGCCTAGTCATTACTAGGCATTTTATTTTTAACAGTAGCTAAAAATAGCTATATCTACAATTTTTCACCTATAGCAAACTACTGCCAGCACTCATCAATCCGCCATCTTAGCGGGACGCAGCTTAGCATAACCATTCCAAGCAAATAAGGCTTCTTCTTTAGCAACAATATAGACATGATCCACCGTGCATAAATAGAGCCAATGATCACCGGCCTCAACGGTATTCATCAACTGGCACTGAATAGCAATACGGCTATGAGCTGGCACCTTGATTGCGCCTTCCGGCAGATCGATCAGTTCGATAGCTAGTTCCTCTGCCTTGTCAATATCCCGTCCGGAGAGGCTGCCGCAGGTCATGATTGCATCAGCAATACTGGTACCCGGCATCGCCAAAACTACCTGTTTATTCTGGCGTACCATCTCGCCGCTGTAGGAGGTCTTAGCCATAGCGAAACAAATGATATTAGGATTAAAGGACAAATAGTTCCACCAGGAAACCGGCGCCAAGTTAGTCTTACCGGCTGGGGTCTCGGTACAAACCACAGTCAGAGGATTAGGTGAGGTGAATTTACTTGCTTGACCCAAGGATATCTCTTGCATAATAAAGCTCCTTTCTATCTACCGATTTTCTATTAACTTTTCATATACCAACCTTCGGCATATCAGCTTTCTAAATAAACCTTATACAGCAATCTTTTGGCAAGGTGGTTTAGAGATTTTTGCCTAAAGCTTCTGCCTCCGCCAGGCTAGGATGGCCTTCAATATCGCCGATATCATTAACGCCGCCGATTAAAACCTGTCCCAGGTCCTGCCAACCCAGATGTTTAATCAGGCCTTCATAATACATCTTGCTTTCATCAAAGCCATAACCCTCGGCCGCCATCAGTAAAACGCTTTCCTTATGCGGATTGCGGCAATTGGCATCACACTCCGCTACAGCGAAGAGACGGTCAAAGGCGCATTTAAGCTGGCCGCTGATCGTCCAATAATAAAGCGGGGAAGCCAAAACAACCACATCTGCTTCACGGTAGGCAGGATAAATTTTATCCATATCGTCCTTTTGCGTGCAAGGGCTGGAGATATCTTTACCACCTTGGCAGCAGCCAATGCAAGGATGAATGTTCATCTTTTGCAGATCGAATCTGGTAACAGTATGACCGGCCGCCTCAGCACCGGCAGTAAAGGCCTTGATAATCCCCATCGTATTGCCCTTAGCTCTAGGACTGCCATTCAAAATGATAATCTTTTTACTCATCATGATCTCTCCTTTTCCTTCTTATGCCAAGAATTTATTCAACCCCTCGGTAAACAACTTCAGAGATTGGTTTACGGCTAGATTTAAAATGATTGACCTTCACACTCAGATCAGGGTAACCGATACCAATGCCGATAATAACCGCCTTATCCTCCGGGATAGCCAATACCCGGCGGATCAGATCAGGATAGCCGACAAAAACAGCTGCCGGTATCGTAGCCAGGCCATGCTCTATGGCAGACAGCATCAGGCTTTGGGAAAAATAGTTGTAGCAAAAATTGACTATAAGAAAGAATCTATTCTTTAGAGCTTGCGCTACCGTCATCAGTGCTGCAAACTCCCCCTGGTTAAATCCTATCAGCTAATGCTGCCGCCTGTTGGCAGCCATCAGTTTTGTCAATATCGCCAACCGCTAAAACACCAGGGATCAAGACCTCACCGATGGAGGTCCATTTTAGCAAAGCGATGCTTTTTTGATAAGGCATCAGCACGCCGTCTAAAACCGACATATCATCTTCTTCACAGCAGGCGATCAAAGCGCATTGCTTGCCGGCAATATCCCTTTGGCCAACCACTAGAGAGTACAGTTTATCGATAGGCGCCTTGATCTGCGCCGGCATCGTGTACCAATATACCGGCATCGTGAACACGACCACATCTGCAGCCTCAATTTCAGGGGCGATCTTATTGAAATCATCATCAAAACTACAAGCTTTTCCCTGGCTAAAGCAGGTATCGCAGGCACGGCAGCCATTGATTTGCATCTGCGCGGTATCAAAACGGGTTATCTGATGCCCCTTCTTTTGCGCGGCAGCGATAAATGCTTCGGTCATAGCGATACTATTACCCTTTTTTCTGGGGCTGCCAGTCAGCACGACAATCTTCTTGGCCATAACTCTTTCCTCCAATCAATAAAAATTCTTGACTTGATCAACAGCTCATACTATAATTCTATAATAAATAAATCAATCGTCAAGTACGCACATGGATGTTATATACTAACCTAAAGTAAAGCGTACAAACAAAGGGGAATTAAAAATGAGTTGGTTAACTTGTATCGCGGATGCCAAATGGGAGGAAACCGGGTTTTACTACACGATGTCGTTGATCAATGGCAAATATAAAATGGTTATTCTATATTGCCTAATGGAATTTGGCGTAGTGCGTTTCAATGAAATGAAAAAATATATCGGTACCATTTCTTACAAAACGCTCAGCTTGACGCTCAAAGAGCTGGAGGCGGACGGGCTGATCCATCGGGAGGAATACCCCCAGATCCCACCCAAGGTTGAATATAGCCTGACCGAACGGGGCAAATCCTTGATCCCTATTCTCGACTCCATGTGCGAATGGGGAGATAAAAACCGGCGCTAAACGCTATAAAACCTTTAGGGAACTCTGTACGCCCTATTTATCTTGACAAAGTGTTCCCCGTATTAACGAAAAGCGGATAGTCTGCCCAGATGATCCATCTGGTAACAGCACTATCCGCTTTATTATCATGCATAGCCCAAACTGCGTATCCGACCAGCATTTTATTTACAACGGTTTTTGATTATCAAATCAGCAAAATCTTCAAAGGTATCACCTGTCCTGGACTCGGCATTATCAAGCAAATTAAAAAAACAGCTGGGAATTTCCCCAAGTTTTAAATTTTTGGCGATGCATGGAGCACAGCCCTGGTCATGCCGAGTAGGATGTAAGGTACATTCCAGATTAGTACAAGTACAAAATTTGCTTAAACAACTCATTTGGTCAGCCTTTCAAAAACATCAACAACATATTCAGCGATGGTGCAATCCTGCTCTTCTGTACCGCCGCCGACACCGATAGCGCCGGCGATTTTTCCATCGACAAACAAAGGATAACCGCCCGCCACAAGGGTGATCCTCGGATCATTGGACTGAATTGCCATCAAGGAACCGCCCTCGGCAGCACAGGCTGCCACATCTTTGGTTTTACACTGGGTTACAGCCGCTGTATAGGCCTTGCCCGGGACAAGGGTGATGCTTAATACCAGCGCTTCACCAAAACGGCGGTATAGCTTAGGCAAGCCACTAGCATCGCTGATAGCAAAGCTGATTTCCACGCCTAGTTCTTTGCTTTTTTCTTGAGCAGCAGCACACAATTTGTCACATAATTCATCTGTTAGGATCATTTTTAGGCCCTCCTTATAGCGAATATCAACAGGGAACTCTTCGCCAAAGTAATTCCCTTGCTATATTTATCCTAACAGCGAAATTGTTTTGAGAGCTTGCCTATTCCTCCATATAATTTGCCTATTTCTGCAAATGTTGACGTAAATTCAAGATATCCTCTTTAGGCGATAGCCCGAACATTTTCCGATAATCGCGAATAAACTGCGAGACGCTTTCATAGCCAACTTCAAGAGAGGCATCGGTGACCGTGGCCTGCTCATCCAGCATCATTCTTCTGGCCTCAGTAAGGCGCAAGCGTTTCTGGCATTGCAGTGGGCCCATGCCTACTGCGCTTTTAAATTTTTGATGAAAACTTGAAACACTCATATTACGTTGTTCAGCCAGCTCTTCCACGGTAAAAGGTTTTTTGAAATTTTGTTTTATCCAGCTGTTGGCAGCATAGATTTCCCCAGCTTGTTGGATATTGATAATGCTTTGCAGGAATTGCTTTCCGCATGAACCGCATAATACCTCAAAGATGATTTCCCGTTTCATATGTTGCCCCATAAAAGCAAGCTGGTCAGGGGCATCGAGCAGAGAGCATAATTTAGCTATGGCACTGATAACATTATTATCCGCTATCTCCATAGTCTGGCTAGCTATTTGATCATTGGCAATGCGTTCCGCCAAATCATCCTCCATGGCCAAAATAACAGAAATAACATCATCCAAAGTTAGTTCAATAGCCAATGCTAAAAAATCACCTGCGGCGGAAAAGGTCAAGACTTGTCCAGACATAGGGTTATCGATTGCTGATAGGGAGTACTGCCCAGGCAGATAATCCATTATCCCCGAAGGGGTATGAAGCCGCATCGAGCCATCAAGAGGTAAATATAAATACGGTGAGTCTAAGTCCGGCATCTCTATCGTCTTAGCATTAAAATAGTATACAGTTAAATATTGGATAGATGTTTGATTGCTTTCTAAAGTCAAAGGAAGCGCTCTGACCATCTCTACCAGTTTTTGGAGGTCGCTTTTCATTAATCTTCTCCCTCTGTAAAACTGCTGGAAGATAATTGCCGATCTATGCTGGATATGATTTATCAAAGCAGCTTGGCAATGGCATTTCCCAATAAGGTAGCTGAGGCCTTTGCTTCTTCCACAGTATTGGAAGTTGAACCGATCTCAACCAAGATGGCTTTATTACCCACATGCTGATTATACCGGCCATTATAAATCTTAGAATCCCGCATCAGCCCTGGTTTGCTGCTTTCCAGCTCATTATAAAGCTGATCAGCAAAAGCGCGGTTTTGCTCCCAATTAGGGTGCGGCAGGTTAGCGTTGCTGCCAATAATCAGCATCATCCGGGCATAAGAACCGCTATCATCGCTAAAATGGGTATCCACACCAGGGATCTCTGCGTCACGATGCACGTCTATATAGAGCTGGATATCCGGGTATTGAGCTTTGACTTCTTCCACAGCAGCCAAAGAATATCCATAGGAATTATTCCAGTCCGGAGCGTCAAAAACCTCCTCCAGCAGAATCACGCCGATACCGTTGGCTTCCAATGCATCCCGGAGAGAACGGGCAGCATCCAGAACACCGCCAGCTACGCCGTTTTGACGTTCTTGACCATAATAACCCTCTGAGGTATGGGTACAGTATACTACTGCTTGGGGCACCAAGGGCTCGTCAGAGGCTGCTGCTTCCGGCTCTTCTGCTTGGGCACTGCCGATAACTAACAGGCTCTCCTCCACTGGCGGCACATCTTCAGCAGTCAAAACAGCGGCAGAACTAGTAGAGGGGCCAATACTATGAGCGCCCAAAGAAAAGCCTGTCAAAAAGAGGGCATAGAGCGAAATGGCAATGATGACCGTCCGCCAGCTCAGATTGATCTTGGGATACCTTCTCATAAATAACCTCCACATAGATATTTATGCGGAGGCATCTTCAATCATGACTTTTAAGAAAAATACGCCGCTGAAAACAGCGGCGTAAGCAGGTTACATATTATTATAATCCCGATAAAGATTGGATTTCCGTCTTGCGGCGGCATTTTTATGAATAACGCCTTTGCTAGCTGTTTTATCGAGAATGCTGACTGAGGCGAGCAGTTCACGTTCAGCAGCTGACTTATCGCCATCTTCCACAGCAGCGGCAAACTTTTTAAGCTGAGTTTTCATTGCAGCTTTAGCTGCCATGTTTCTAGCTCTTCTGGTCTCAGCAACGATAACCCGTTTTTTCGCTGATTTAATATTAGGCATGATTTCACCTCCTAATCTGAAAGTGTATCTATAAGTTAAAACTTAATAGCTCAATAAACGCAATGGTTATTGTATCATGTACACCGCACAAATGCAAGCAAAAAAATCAAAGTTGCTAATTATTCCCCACTTTGATATGGATAGGGGAATTCCAAAACGCCCAAAGCATAGGGTGCGATCTGATCCGGATTGAAAATAAGATAGATATTATTATCTTTGAGGTACCAGTTTTCTTGAGCGATCACCCCATCGATCAAATCTTCATAGCCCGGATAATAGTTATTCTCTTCCCCTGCCGCGCTGATCTGGTTGATAACAGAGTTACGCAGCTCCTCCTGATAGCCTTCCGGCAGCAGATCGGCCAAGGTCAGCCGTTCGCCAGTGGCGGCATCATAGACAAAGCCTTCTAAATAGGTATTGGGATGAGCAGCTCCTCCTTGATAATCATAACCACTGGCAATGATGCTGATATATTGGCCATCAATAGCTACCGGCTCATAAATGAGCTCATGGGTAAAAGTCAAACTATCGTTTTCCATGGCCAACATCTCATCCTGATCGGCGGTCTCGGTCAAATAGGCGTCCAAATGAGCCCGCAGATCCGCATTGATAGCAGCAGCCGCTGTATTCTCGCCTTCATAGGTCAGTTCCAAGGTGCCCAGGGTAATAACGCTGTTGATCCCGCGCTCTGAAGACAAATCATGGGTCTCCAGCCCTGTATTAACCCCGGTAATGTCTCCCGCAGAAGGGGTATTGGTATCATCAGGCTGAGTGGTACAAGCAGCCAAAAGTCCGCAGGCTACTACCACCAATAGCAATCCAAGCAATAATTTTTTATTCATCATCCATCCTCCTAATAGGACTATTTGACCAATAAAAGTGCAATAAAGTTATTTGCCAAAAATGACTTTAATCTCTTGCAATTTTTCCCTGATCGGCAGCTGATAGGGGCAGCGTTCTTCGCATTTGCCGCAGCCGATACAGTCTTCCGCATGGGCTTGATAGGAAAAATAGCGGCTTCTGGCCCAATCCGCCAGCTCATAATTTTCCAGATAATTAGCCATGGTAAAGCAGGCCGGGATATCAATGCCTACCGTGCATGGAGCGCAATAGCCGCAGCGGCGGCAGAAATTATCAGATAGTTTATCACGAATAGCCGCGATCTCCGCCAATTCGGCCTCGGTCAAGGGGGAAAGATCATCTACTGCAGAGGTGTTTTGCTCTACCTCCTCGGCACAATACATCCCCGGGATAGCCATCGTACAGTTGGCATCGTTGAGAATATAACGAATTGCCAGGCGGCCATTAGTAATATTACCGCCTGCCAGCGGTTTCATAGCAATAAAGCCGATATTCCGCTCCTTGGCAATCTGCATCGCCTCGGCAGCCTGATTTTCTACGATATTAAACGGGAACATGACCGTCTCTACTTCAGGATAATCGAGTACTTTCCGCAAGGCCTCCGGAGAATGAGCCGTCACTCCTAAATGGCCAACTTTACCAGCTCGGATAGCGTCCTGGATAGCAGCGACGGCGCCATCGTCGGCAAAGGCGCGCTCGATATCTTTTAACCCTAAATTATGCAGTTGATAAAGCTCGATATGATCAGTGCGAAAATTCTTAAGGCTGATATCGATATCGCGAGCCATATCAGCAGCGCTACGAGCCATACTCTTAGTGGCAAGGATAAATTTTTCCCGTCTACCGGATAATGCTTCCCCCAGATATTCTTCCGAAACAGTATAACCCCGGGCAGAATCAATGAAATTAACCCCTTTGCTGATTAAAGCATCGATCAGCTTTTTGGTAGCAGTGACATCGATCCGCTGAACCGGGATCCCGCCCAGTCCTACTACAGAAACTGTCAGGCCGCTCTTGCCTAAAGTAGTGTATTTCATATCCTCACCCCTATTTCATTTATTATTCAATAGTCAACGTCTATATCGGTGCAGCTTAATTTTAATTATATCATACTTGCCTGACAGCGGACAATAGACCTGCCAAGCATCTTACCGATAAACAAAGCAGCGGACTGCCCCAGCAGCCCGCTACCAATAACTTAGCTATTGCGCTTAATTAATTTGCTCTCAATTAATCCAGCTGTTCCATGATCTCATCGCTGATATCATAATTAGCGTAAACCTCGCGGACATCATCATTATCCTCCAAGGCATCGATCAGCTTCATCAATTTTTGTGCAGTCTCCAAATCATCAATCGTGATGGTATTGGACGGCTTCATGATAATAGCGGCATTAGCTACATTATAACCGGCATCGATCACTGCGGCGCGTACGGGCTCCAAATCATTGGCGCTAGTATAAATAGTGGCTGTACCGTCGGCTGTTTCTACATCCTCAGCTCCTGCGTCAAGAGCCACTTCCAGCAAACCGTCTTCATCCTTGCCGTCCAGCTCCACAACAATCTCTCCGACCCGCTCAAACATATAGCTGACGCAGCCGGTCTCGCCTAAATTACCATTATTGCGACTAAAGATGTACCTGATCTCACTGGCAGTACGGTTGCGGTTATCAGTCATCATATCGCAGAGAATAGCCACCCCACCGGCACCATAGCCTTCATAGAAAAACTCTTCGATGGCATTGCTCTCGCCTAAACCAGCAGCCTTTTGAATACAGCGGGTGATATTATCAGCCGGCATATTATTAGCCTTGGCCTTCTGGATGCACAATTTAAGGCGGAAGTTACCGTCAGGGTCAGGGCCTCCGGTGCGAACAGCCACCTGGATCTCCTTGGCTATCTTGGTGAAAATTTTTGCCTTTTCGGCGTCATTAGCGCCTTTTTTCCTTTTGATATTTGCCCATTTAGAATGTCCTGACATAAATCATTCCCCTTTGATATAAATTTATTGCTTACTATAAAATTATAAATAAAAAACAGCTGATGCACAAGTCTTTTCCTGCAAAAGATCTGTCAGACTTAAATTTGCACCAGCTCCAATTGTCCAGCAGCTGCCAATTGATCGCCGCAGACGATCAGAGCTGCCTGAACGGTGGGAATACTCATCGCATAATTACAAGCTGCTGCAACGCAATCGCCATCTTTAACCAGATTAGCCGCAGCTGTAGCTACTGCATCAGCTAAAGCAGTATCTGGAGCCACGATCATCGCAGCATCAGCCACACCATAACTAAAACTGCTGCCAACAGTACCTGAACTGGTACATACTCCGCAAGGGAACAACTCTGCTGCCAGCCGCACTGCTATTTTACCGGTAAAGGGATTTTCCTTGCCGGCGTAAACACCGATGATTCGTTCCTGAGTGCTGGCAATAAAAATATCGCCGCCATTTTCGACGATGATTTCGCTACACCCCGGCAGCCGATTAAGATACTCCCCCGCTAGCTGAGAAAAATATCCCGCCACAGCAGCCATAGGGCCCACTCCTGCGGCTTTAGCTGCCGCCGCCATCTTTTGTACTACAGGAGGCGCTGCTAGCGGAACCTCTAACGGCTGATGACTGGCAGCAAACTGAGGATACTCCACGATAAAATCCTGCAAATATTGCCGGTGCTCTATGATCTTATCTCGCAGTCCCTTTTCCACAGCCTCATTCCAAATATTTTTCGGCAGGCAGATGGCCAGATCAGTCTCACCGACTACCAGCATATGCTGCTCCAGCTCTGAGGGGAAAAGCAGCCGGTAACTTCGCTCTTCGATCATATTTCCTCCGGCTAGAAATCCAGGGTGACGGCATTAACCGGGCAGGCCTGAATGCACATATGGCAAACCACGCATTTATCGCCGTCAAAGGTCACCGTCATCTCCGGCCGTTGGAGGCTTAAGGCCTGAGAAGGACAAACAGCAGTGCAAGCTCCGCATTGGGTGCATTTATCTTCATCCCAGTTGACCCGGTCTACCAAAGATTGGACGCTGATGCCGATTTCTTGGAGCCGCTCAATAGCCCGCTTATAATTCTCTTTTTCGCCGGTCAAGCCCAGTAAAATATAACCTTCCTTATCTGGATTCACGGAAGCCTTGATGATATTCGGAATCAGGTCATACTCCTTGACCAGCAAATAGACGATGGGGTCGCCGACCAGATCAGGAGAATAACGCAGGATAACATTTTGGGTGATATTATTCGTTGTCATGACGGTCCTCCTTACGGATGAAGCTGCTGTCACCCGGGATCAGGCGGCTGGGCTGTCCCAGTTCAAACTTGCCATCGCTGATCCATTGCTTAAGCGTTCCGGCTATTTCCTGGGCTTTAGAGTAGCTGGACAGCGGTGCGGTGCGGATCTTCTTGCCCTCAAATTCAACTTCGCCGCTTTTGAGCTCAGCATAATTCAGATAGCCTAAAGTGCAGGGCTCGCCGGTAGGATAGCCATCCGGGCCATAGTCGCATAATGGAGCCTGGATATCCTTATCCTCAACAGTAGTGTAATAAAGCATATCTTCATCAAGTATCGGAATCGGCACGCCAATGCCTACCATCAAGGAAACGCCATAGCCAGTCACTGATACGCCGCGAATAAAACGGGCGTCCATCTGCTTCATATCGCCGATGACAGCCAGAGTGCCGGCGCCGCCTAAAGGAATACCACGCTCATTACGCGGATCGCTAGGTGCATGCTGGGTACCAGGCCAGGCCACAAAGCCCTCGCCGCCGCCCAAAAAGATATGTGTACCAATACCGATGCTGCGATAATACGGATCATTAAGCAACGGTGATAGTTGGCCAGCACTGGAATAATGGATATTAGCCATATGGGGCTTTAGCACTCCCATATAAGTATAGATGGTTTGGTCGCTGCAGTTAGTGGCTACATTATAGTTCTGATAACAATTACGCGGGCTGAAGATAAAAGCCTGCCGCAAATCATTAATCGTAATTGTCTGCTCATAAGTACGCCGCGGATAACAATCAGTGCCATAGGCTTCTGCCCGCAGCTTCACTTCCCTACCAGCGATCAGGTCTTCAATTACATGGCCGCCGCCATGACGGAAATTACCAGGATGATGAGTATTAGCAGGATCGTTGATATCAAGCTCAGTAGCACCCAAATAACAATCAACAGCCGCTAAGCCGCCATAAGCTGGAACATTATCCAGCCAGACCCGCTGCATTTTGATCTTGGGTTTGGTATGCCAAAAATTGAGAAAAGCGCCGGAGCTGCACATGATGCCAAAAGTACCAGTAGTGACAACATCTATCTTTTGGGCAGCTTCTTTGATGCCGATATCTTTGGCGATATGGATCACCTCTTCTGCGGTAACCACTACTGCCTTACCAGCACGAATCTTGGCATTTATTTCCTCATATGATTTCATCAACTATCGTCCTCTTTCGCATTAATAGCTGACAGTCACCTGGTCGGACCATCCGCTAGTTTTATTGGTATTTTGATTATACGCATAAACGCTATAAGTGTAGGTGTGGCCGGGGCTGACATTAGTATCGGTATAGCTGCGTCCATTGCTCCAATTCTTTGTCCGCTCACCACCATCGACATAACGTTCAACTACATAAGTGGTAGTCGAGCTGTCATTGCCATCCTCCCAATAAATGGTGATACCATTACCAACATTATAGCTTAAATTATATGGCGTTTCTAAATCCTCATCGCTATCCGTATTATCATCAACGATACTATCATCCTGTCCGCCGGTGACCTGGTGATCCTCCAAAGCACAATAAGTGGAAGGAGTATAGGCCGATGAATAATAGCGGATCTCACGATATTCCTCTGGGCAGCCGCCAGAGCCATTTATACCTGGGATATTAGCTAGCACGATCTCCCCGTTATGCCGGGGGTCCGTACAGACATAAACTGCATGGAGACCAGCTTGCGGAGTGGTGTGGGTAGTACACACTGAAGAGGTAACATAGAGGTTATAATCAGCTACACTGGTGCTGATAGTAGCACCAGTGGTAGATTGAAGGTATACCCCTTGGGTTTTATTTGGACAATAGGGACTAGCCAAAGCTCCGGTATCAGCACAAACCTCAGTTGATACCCATTCTACAGACCCGTCAGAAAAGGGAGCATACCCCTCTTCATACAGCTCCGATCGGATGTACGCATCCGGAGTCAGTTCAGTAGGTGAGCCGCCGACTTTGGTATCCACACTAGAGCTCTTGACACTAGCAGGACGTTCAAAGCTCTTGTTTTCATAATTTTCCAAAGCCTTACTCATCACTTCTTGGAAGAGTCTGGCTGGATAACTACCGCCATAGATGGAGAGATACTGCAGATTGCCGTCATCGTCTTTCTTATCATCATAGCCCATCCATACCGCACCGGAGAGCGCAGTGGTATAGCCGACGAACCAAGCGTCTTTATTACCTGACTTACCGGCATAATCCGGGTCTTCATCAGGATCCGGCAGCCCGTTAGTACCAGTCTTACCAGCTACCTGCCAACCGCTGATACCAGCAGCACTACCAGTACCATAGCGTACAGCATCAGTCAACATATCGGTAACAATATAAGCTGCGGCATCGGACATGACATCAGTTAGTTCCGGCTCAGCAGTATAAATCACATTGCCTTGAGCATCGGTAATCTTCGTAATAGCATATGGTTCAGTAAACACACCCTCATTGGCGAAGGTGGAGAAAGCAGCAGCCATATCTAACGGAGAAACGCCATACGTCAAACCGCCTAAAGCCAAAGCCAAGTTAGCATCAGATGCGACCAAGGGCAGACCCATCTTAACACCATATTCCCAACCGACATCTTCGCCTATCATCTGTAGTATTTTCACTGCGCAGATATTGCGCGATTCTACTAAAGCCTGACGCATAGTGATACGGCCCTTATAAGTCCAGTCATCATTTTTAGGACTCCAATCGCCAAAGGTGGTCGGCGAATCATCAATGACGGTACCAGAGCCATAGCCTAGCGCCACCGCAGGACCATAGGCTACGATCGGCTTGATCGTTGAACCAGGCGAACGCACCAGATCAACAGCCCTATTAAAGCCGCGGCGGGTCTCATAAACACGTCCGCCTACCAGACCTTTGATCTGGCCGGTGTTAGGATCGGTAATCGCCATAGCTGATTCAACGATATCACCAGTCGACGAAGATGGGAAGTTATCATCATCAGCATAGGCCTCTTCCATCGCCCGTTGGACATTGACATCCAAAGCGGTGTAGATATGCAAACCGCCGGTATAAACAGCAGAAGAATCCATGTTCAATTCTTCCAAAATGTCAGAAGCCTCAGAGATGACATAATCGACATACCATGGATACTGATAATCAGCACCAGAGTCATCGTCACCCTCATAAACAACTAAGGCATCAGACTTGGCCTCAATGGCGCTAACGCCATATTTTTCTGAATCGTATTCAGCTAACAGATTAAGCACGGTGTTGCGGATATTCAAAGCGCGGTCCGGATTATCATAAGGTGAATAATATCCCGGGCTGCGGATCAAACCGACCAGGAGAGCTGCCTCGGCCATCGTGATATCACCGACATCTTTATTGAAATAATAGTTAGCCGCAGCCTGCATACCATAAATATTCGGACCAAGGTAAATCTCATTGAGATAATAGTAAAGGATCTCATCCTTATCGTATTTCTTCTCGAATTCTATGGCGAGGAGAGCCTCTTTGATCTTACGGGTGATGGTCATTTCACGGTCGTCAATAACGTTTCTGACCAGCTGCATGGTAATAGTAGAGGCGCCCTGGGTTGTTGCTACTTCACCGCTGCTGAAGCTATCGGTAATATTGACTATTACCGCTCTAATAACGCCCTTAACATCCACGCCGTTGTGGTCATAAAAACGCTCGTCCTCGGAAGCGATGACCATGTCAATCAAATAATCAGGCATCTCATCCAGCGACACTGCGACACGGTTCTCCGCGCCATGCAAGGCCGCCACCTCCGTTCCCATCTGGTCATAAACGAAGCTGGTCTGAGCCTGAACAAGATCCTCAGCGGTAATATCCGGCAGCTCAGCGGCAATCGAAATCACATAGATACCCACTGCCAAACAGGCCACGAGGCAGATCAACAGAAAAACCATCAAAATAGTAAGGAGAACTCTCTTTTTACCTTTCTTCTTACGTTTTTTAGGTATAGAATTTCCCTGTTCCGCTACTTGGCGGTTGGGCTTGTCCTCTTTTTTATTACTCATATCAAACCTCCACTGGAGAAAATCTTTCTTAAATAAAATGCTATTAACCGATTAAAACGCATGTTACCCGCAGTCTTAATCTAGCTTATTATATCACAGGCATGCTAGAATGGCAATCCATAGTCGAATTAGCCGATTATTGTTCCCATGGTAAACCATTTGACGTATCAAGCTGCAAAAATGTTTCCGGCACATCGCCAATAAAAATGCCCTCGGCTAACAGCACCTTAGTCGCAACAGTACAGGTTTCCTGCTGGAAGGGCACCGCCACTTGCAGCTCAGCCTCTACTTCCAAATATATGCTGTGTTTAGTCTGGTTTATGCCCGCGGAGACAAAGCTGTCACTGAGCTTGACACTCGGCGTGGCGATACCGGAGATATGGATAGGGATATCAGGCCCGATGGAAGAAAGCAGTTTACTGCCAGTAACCGACATCAACGGGACAGTCAATTCTTGTTCGCCTAAATTATTCAAAGCGCTATCAATATCCTCGATCAGTCCGGCAACCAGCGTATTGAGAAGCGGCATATCTGCCGTCATCATCACTATCTTCCCCTGCTCATCCCGTTCAATATGCATCAAAGTGTGATAATTTCCCGCCTCAGAATGCTCAGAGATCTGCTGATTAATAGCAGCAGCCATCTTGCTCAAGGCGATATTATGCACTTGCTGCATAGCTTTGGCCTCGATAACCGGCGAAAGCTTGGCCTCGAAGACAAAGAGCAGGATGACGAGTGCGGCCAATAATAATACCAGCTTGAGGCCGAAGCTGATTCTTTTTTGTTTGCGCCTTTTCACCCGCCACTTATTCATACCGCTCCTCCTTTGGTTGCCAACATAATATGCAGCAAGAGCGGATAATGTGCAGGATTAAAGGGCAAAAAAGAGAATATATTCGCCACAAGAACGGTATCTGCGCCACAGTATAAAACTAATTGCTGAAAATACTGTGAATGTTTTCTGAATAATGGCACGGTCCGTCATAATTGATAGCTTGAGATACTTTTGGCAAATAAATTCATCCGAAAGCGAGTATTATTATGAATAAACAAGAAATCAGTCCTGAATTAATGGCTACTATCAGAAAAGCTCAGGTCGATGAGGAAACAGGCGCCATAATGTACGCTTTTATGGCACAGCGGGAAAAAAATGGCAAAAATAAAGAATTGCTTCAGCAAATGGCTACAGACGAAAAAATCCATGCCGAAACCTGGCGAAACTATACCGGTGAGCAGCTAAAACCTAAAAAAGGCAAAATCCTGTGGCTGAAGCTGGTAACTGTTATTTTGGGTTTTACTTTTGTACTCAAAACACTGGAAAAAGACGAACAATTCGCTGAAGAGGCTTATCTAAAGATGAGCGAGGAACTGCCGGAGGCGCGGGCGATCCTTGCTGATGAACGACGCCATGAAGCGGAATTGACTGAAATGCTAGATGAGGAACGGCTGCAGTATGTAGGATCAATGGTGCTAGGTCTTAATGACGCCCTAGTGGAGCTGACCGGAGCCATTGCCGGTGTGACTTTTGCTCTGGCTAACACCCGTCTGGTCGCTTTGACTGGGATCATCACCGGCATCTCAGCCACCCTATCGATGGCAGCCTCCAACTATTTGGCTGAGCGCGCCAATGGCAATGCCAATGCTCTTAAATCAAGCCTCTATACCGGCATCGCCTACCTGATAACAGTAGCATTATTGGTCTTGCCCTATCTACTGTTCCCAATCCATATGTATGTCGCCGCTTTTGTGGCGATGATCATTATCGTGATTCTAATCATCATTTTCTTCAATTATTATATCTCTGTGGCCAAAGACGAACCTTTCCTGCGCCGCTTCGGTGAAATGGCCGCAATCTCCCTATCCGTAGCAGTGATCGCTTTCGTTATCGGGCTGCTGGCAAAAAACCTGCTGGGCATCGACGCCTAGCCAATCAACAAAACTATTATTTGTCATTCTATTTTTACATTTGCCAGGATATGTAACAGGAGGATAATTTTGGTGAAGTCAAGAGTATCATGCTGGCACTGCAAAAAGGAGCTGCTGATTAATGCATTACTCCGGCGGATTGCTGTCCTGGCAACTATGGTATTCTCCTTCCGAGCGGCTCTTACGGAACCACCAAGGAGCGGATGGCAAACCAGAACGATGAGCAATATGGTCTGAATTGGCTCCTCCGCTTCAGTAGGTAAAAGGCATAACTGCTCCTCGTAATAATCATAACTAATATCTACTTAACTTCTTGGCAACTACTTAACACCCCCAGCTATTCACAGAAACCTTTTCTGATAGCAAATTAAAAGCTACGCCCTTTTGGTGCGTAGCTTTTAATTTAGATCAAGATATTTTGAAGAGCTTTTCTTAACGGTATTAATGGCAATTCTACTGCTCCACAGAGTCACCTATTGGGTCAATGCACAGTTGAGCGACAAGCCGATCAGCCTCTGCTGGATTCAGCCCGCGCGGCGGCATCAGTTCAGCAGCCCGCTGATAGATGCTCAAGGCATCTCCGCAGCGTTCAGCTAGATCGATCAGCTGGCTGCGGTAAACCTTGGTTTTATTATAAAGAGCATTGAAGGCTCGCTCCGCACGGTGCAGCGCCAACAAATAACCCGGGCTCATCTGTGGAGTAGCCAGAATCTGATAAGGAGGATCCTCACTATACAGCAAACCATAATGTCCGGC
>CALYAP010000072.1 GCA_944393575.1 uncultured Clostridia bacterium | reverse complement strand
CATGCTGGCAAGTCCTTTGTTCTGCCAGACTTGGCCTGCTGTAGCCAGATCGCTCCGACTTCTCTGCTCTATAGCCAAAATAATAACGAATCTAGGTTTCTCGCCTAGATCCGTTTATTTAAATCAATATTGAGTTTGAGTTACCCTCACTTGGTTCCAGCAAAACCTTAATGGTTATCTGGAGGATAAGGATAAGGCAATAGCTCCGCCAAAGTCAACTGTTGATAATGCTGTTCATCGCTGGCGCAGATGACAATCATCTCGCCGCTGCAAAACTCCGCCAACATCTGCCGGCAAACACCACAGGGATAAAACAGCTCCTCCGGAACAGCCGGAGCATCGAGCGGGCCGCCGCAGATCGCAATGGCAATAAAGAGCCGCTCACCAGCGGAAATAGCCTTCGCCATTGCTACCCGTTCAGCGCAAAGCCCCGGGGAAAGCGCGGCATTTTCGATATTGCAGCCGGTATAGATTATGCCGTCTGCGGTCATTAGGGCAGCGCCGACGCTTTTAGCCGAATACGGCGCATAGGCCAACTGGCGGGCGGTCATGGCCGCATTGATCAACTGCTGACGCTGCTGCTGTGTGATGCTTATAGTCATAAATACCTCTTTATTTTTTTAATTTCTATTCCCCAAAATCTCCTACTCTTCTTCGCCATAGAGCGCTTTGACACCAGCAGAGCAGCCAAGGCGGTCGCAGCCTGCTAGCCGAAAAGCTTCCATCTCTTCCCTAGTACGGATACCACCAGCAGCCTTCAACTTCACCTGCGGAGGCAATAAAGAACGAAAAAGCCGGATATCCTCCAGCTGCGCCCCGGCGCTGCCAAAGCCAGTCGAAGTTTTCAGAAAATCTGCACCAGTAGCCGGGAAAAGCTGACAAATAGTGCGTTTTTCAGCCTCACTAAGGTAACAGGTCTCGATGATCACTTTGAGCACATGAACTGCTGACACCTGCTTGATGCTGCTGATTTCTTCAGCAACGTCAGCCCAGCGTCCCTCATGGACAGCACCAAGATCGATCACCATATCCAATTCGTCCGCACCATGCGCCAAGGCCTGACGCGCCTCAAAAATTTTACTCTCGCGGCAATTATATCCCAGAGGGAAACCGATCACTGTACAGATTTTCAGCTGAGGATAATGCTGCCGGGCCCGTGCGACAAAGGACGGTGGAATGCAGACTGAGGCTGCTCCATAACGCTCGGCCTCGGCACAGAGCTGCTCAATCTCCGGCCAGGTGGCATCAGCGCGTAGCAAAGTATGGTCGATATGCGAAAAGATCTCATCTCTATTCATCGCGTGCTCCCTCCCATCTGACAAAAATTTTTCTGATTCGCTTTTTCTCTATTTACTACTTAATTACCTTTTTCAATAAATTATCAGCGCCAATTCTTCTCTGCTGTTATCCATTTTAGTATTATTGATATTTTTTGATAAACAATAGATAAATTAAAAGTAAGATAAAAATAAAATCATAAATACGAGGTCCGCCAAAAAGAAGAATATCCGTAACTAAATAGACGACGAAGATCCCTATTTTAATGATTAACGGAAATATCCCCTTATTTTTAGTAAGGGTGACCAGGTAAGCCATCAATGGAGAACAACAGGCAAATACTACCCAACCTTTGATAAAATTCCAGCCATAGACAGAATTAGTTACTTCAGCAGTAATATAATAAGTAATAAGCATTCCTATACAAAACAGGAAAACATTCAACATGGCATATCGCTTATTTTTGCTAAACAAGCTGATGATAACGCCGATGACAATCCATACCCCTAATTGAGAAAAAACATCGCTTAGGGAAAAGCCCAAATGCTGCACTCGGAAATAAATATCGATTAATTTTACGATGACGCCTGTTATCAATCCTATTATCAACATACTAATAGGATGCAAAATAATATTTTTTATTTTTTCCATGCCCGGTCCATTTTTCATGCTACTTGTATTTTCTCTGCCGCGCTTATTGGCAGGTGGCATTATACCACATATTTACCAGCCAATAAATAAACGACAGATTAGATTTCTGGTTTCTGCAGTCTTTTCCTTTAAATAATGAAAGAACAGATCAATAAAAACGGCACGCAGCATACCAAGGCAAGCAAACAGCATAATATGAGCAAAATAACGATAATTATGCTCTTTTTTTAATTTTAAAAACCGTTTTTGTCCTCCAATTATTGACAGGATAGAAGCTGACAAATAAGCCAAACTAGTACCATCACTCACAAAGGAGGTGAAACTAATGAGCAGAAGCAGCAACACTCCTACCGTTCCTTCCGCTTCCAGCGCTTTGAATAACTTCAAGATGGAAGTCGCTAGCGAGCTCGGTATCTCCAACTACGATCAGATCGATAAAGGTCAGCTGTCTTCCCGTCAGAACGGTTACGTTGGCGGTAACATGACCCGTAAGATGGTCGCTTTCGCTGAACAGGCCCTGGCACAGGGTCAGAGCGGATCTGTAAGTAACGCTTCCTCCACCATTAGCAGTCAGAGCCAGTCTTCTTCTCGCTAAATTGCTTAGGTGATGATAAAAGGACGTTTTAACGTCCCTGTAAAAAAATGACTCCGGCCCTTCAACCGGAGTTATTTTTTATCCATTTTTGGCCTAGCTCATTTAGCAATCGTCCAGCTGACGGTAAAAAAGGACAATATCCTGATAACTGCCATCCGGCATCCGAAAGCCGCCAGGAATGCTGCCCAGCTCCTTAAAAGCTAGTTTCTGGTACAAATGAATAGCACTGGCATTACTTTTGACAACAGCATTAAACTGAAGCACACGGAAGCCAAGTTCACGGGCTTTGGTCAAAGAATCACGCACTAACTGTTCGCCGATATGCTGGCCGCGAACCGCCTTGGCAACCGCATAGCTGGCATTAGCCAGATGGCCGCAGCGTCCTATATTATTGGGGTGCAGGATATACAAACCCACAATATCGCTCCCCAGCTCTGCTACTGCGCTATAACTCTGAGCAGCAAAAAATTCCCCCGCCTCGCTCATGGATAATGGTTCTTCCTGGGGAAAAGCATTGCCAGCAGCAACGATCTCATTCCACAGTGTTCTCATCTGCGCCAAATCTGCTTCCTGATATTGGCGTATAGTCAGTTCATTAATCATAGTTTCGGATAAGCAACAAATATTTTCATTCTCGCTAAGGACAACTAAGGCAACTACCCTAAAACTATAGCAGCAGTTAGCTTTCTTTTTTGACTGCCCGCATAAAGCGGGGGATCACCAGATACCGCCGCCATCTCTTGGGATCAGACAGTAGCCGCCACAGCCATTCCAAACGCAGCTTGCGCAAAAAAGCTGGCGCACGGCGTACCTGGCCGGAAATAACGTCAAAGCTACCGCCAACACCGATCGCCACCCCGCAGCCCAACTGATCGCGGTGCTCAAACAGCCATTTCTCCTGGAAAGGCATGCCTAAAGCAGCCAGAAGGATATCCGGCGCTGCCGCAGCGATCTGCTCTACAACCTGCTGCTCACGGTCGCGGAAATAACCGTTTTCCACTCCCTTGATGATCAGCCCGGGGTATTGTTCCGTCAGCTTAGCAGCTGCAGCTTTGGCAATACCTTCTTTAGCGCCCAGCAGATAAAGACTCCATCCCTTTTGTGCAGCTAGCTCTGCCAAGCGATAGGTCAGATCAATGCCAGTAACTCTCTCCGGGATAGTTACACCCTGTTGCTGAGCGGCCCATAGTACACCATTGCCATCAGGGGTGACCAAAGCCGCTTCCTCAATGATCTGCGCCAGTCCGGAATCTCCACGCGCCAGCCAGATACCCTCAGGATTAATGGTGACGATTTGCGACAATCTTTTTTGCCCAGCATGGAAAGCGGCGATAAATTTCTCTACCGCCGCCAATGCATCTTCCATATTTATTTCATCCACACGGACGCCAAGTATTCTAATCATTGGCCAAGTCCTCTTTTACGCAACTATTACTAAATACTATTATGGCTCCGGTACATTGGAAGCATCGCCGCCGCTAGCACTAGGATCATCTCCAGTCCCCGGGTCAGTAGTACCAGGGTCGGTAGTCCCAGGGTCGGTAGTACCAGGATCAGTAGTGCCGGGGTCTGTGGTTCCAGGGTCAGTAGTCCCAGGATCAGTAGTATCATCAGGATTTTCCAAAGTCAAATCCGGTGGTTCTTCTTCAGCTGGCACTTCGGTAGTAGGAGCAGAATACCGTCCGGAACCATCATCATCAACGATATGCGGCGTATAGTCGTACTGATCGCCGATGATTTCTTCCAAAATAGCTATCGTACCAGCAGAGTTGACCAATTCATAACTGACAGAATTGATCCAAATGCTGGAAGTGGGGATCGTATAAGTATTGATGTTATCTAGATTCATCTGCAGCAGGGTATTACCTAGTCTGATCGCATCCATAACGGAAATGGTAGTATTGACGTATTCATTAGCCAAAGAAACCAATCTTGGTACCTTCCATAAAGTGGAAAGGGACATCAGTTTATCTTTCAAAGCAATGATGAAAGTTTGCTGGTGCTCAGCTCTCTTGATATCGCTGATGCTATCCGTGCCGTCCTGGCCGATACGGAAACGGCAATAACCCAGTGCCTGCTGACCGTTAAGGGTCTGCAAACCAGGATTAAGATTAATACCCTCATCATAGTTAATCATACGCTGGTCAACATTGATCTCTACTCCGCCTAAAAGATCAACCAGCTCGACAAAGCCGTCAAAATCGATTTCCACATAGTCATCGATCTGAATGCCTAGGAAATACTCGATGGTCTCGCGGGTAAGATTGATACCGCCATAAGCATAGGAATGATTGATTTTTGTTTTAGTAGTATAACCGGGAATTTGGACATAACAATCGCGCGGGATCGAAAGCAGTGAGATCTCATTGGTTTCACCATTGATAAAGACGACCATCATCGTATCACTGCGGCCAACCTCATAGCCATCTCGTTCATCACAGCCGACCAGGAGAATCGTCCTGATCCCCTCAATCTCCATCACATTTTCCAACTCATAATCGCCCAGATCATCACTAGTGGCGATAAACCATTCATCTGGATCTGGCTGAGCTGCTTTAGAAATACTAAAGCCTATAAAGAAACACCAAGCAATGACGAATACTGCCAGCAGGCAGAACATCACTTTACGCTTAGGACTTAATCTTTTAAACCAATTACGGCTCTCATGAACCGTAGTCATATCCTGATCCCAGAATTCATTTTCGCTCATAATTCACACTACCTCGGTATTCGTTGTAATTATCCGTGCATATACAGCATGGACAAAATATTTAGCGGTTGATATCTACCCGTTTGGCAGATTGATCCCAAGATACCTGGCAATCAAAAGCCTCTGCCACAAAACGGACATGAACAAAAGTTCGTTGGTTTTCGATATAGGGAGCATAGCCCATGGTATAGGTCTGGCTACCAATAGTAGCGCTGGTGCTATCGACAGTCAACAGAATCGTTTTGCTGCCATCGCTGAAAGATACCTGGCGGGTATCGGGCAACCATTCTACATCTATACCCAGGCTCTCAGCAATGAAACGAACCGGAACCATCGTATACCCGCCGGCTGCGGCATCAGTCTTTAGCTGAGGCACTACTGCTGGACGCTCGGGGTCAATGGTGACGCTTTGTCCATTGACAGTAGCAGTACTATTGCCGATATATAGTTGAATATTAACTGCCGGCAGCACCTGTGCTCGCAGCTGGTTGATCTTTTCCTCCAATGGGGAGAAGGCGCTTTCAACATAATTATCCACCCATGACTTGGTCACTAGCGGATCACCAGCGCTTCCTGGGGAAGATGCACTGGCTACGGTTGAAGGCAGAATACAAAAAGCCACTAGCAGGAAAAAGACGGCAGCTCTTTTGAGTTTACCCATAGGCCCTCCACAATTTTACGGCTATAAGCCCACAAATGCCATAATTTTCGACGCCTTTTACCGTAATCCCTTTTTAAACGCCTATAATCATTTAAATTTCAGAAAAAAAGCGGCTATCTGCTGCCAAATCACTTCATAGCCTGCTGGAGTAGGGTGTAGACCATCGATACCGATCAAGGTATCCAAATCCTTTCGCAGAAGAAAAGCGCTGCGCAAATCAATCAGCGGGCAAGAATACTGCAGAGCTAAACGGGCACAGGCCAGGGAATAAGCCTCCTGATGGCGATAAATGATACCAATATCTACCAACCACTGCATTAGGGCCTGTTTATCCAGCTTGCGGCTAAACCAATTAAAATATTTTTGAGCGTCGATCGGCGGCAGAGTCATAATAACCGGTTGCATTCCCAAGCTGCGGCCCAAGGAGATCAGCTCTCCATAAGCATGCTCAAAAACCGACAACATGGTTTTGGGGAAATGCTCTTCCTTGGGTGCTGCGGCGATTTGAGGCCAATCATAGTCCGAATCATTACCGCCGTATTCTAACAACAAGAGATCGCAATGCAAACCCTTGTTTCTTACTTTATCAAAAATAGCCCTGCCGCGCTTGATCGTGCTGCCGATAAAAGAATGGTTTTCTATCTCAATCCCACTTTCCGCAGCTATCCGGGCTGGATATGGATTTTGCCATAGTTTATGCTTAGCGAGTTTTTCATTCCAAAACATTCCGCGCATAATCGAATCGCCAAAAATGGCTGCTTTTTTCATAGCCAACTCCTTTAAAATTAAATTCCTCTTAAAATAATAACTATACTCGCCGTTCTGAGAATGATTGCGGTTTATTCATACGATATTATCAAGATGACAGCATCCTGCCTGGACTGGCTGCTCTGCTATCCGCCAAAGAGCATCGTGCTAGATCAAGCCCAAAATCTTCAGCGCTTCGGCTAAATTAGCAGCTTCCAGCCGGCGCAAATAACCTTTCGGCTTATTTTTGGCAGGAGGACAAACTGCTTTTTGGAAGCCAAAAGCCGCTGCCTCCTTCAAACGCCGTTCTTCCTGGGTCACTCCGCGTAATTCGCCCAAAAGGCCAATCTCCCCAAGTAGAAGCAATTCCTGCTCCACAGAGACGTCAGCAGCAGATGAGGCGATCGCTGCTGCCACCGCCAAATCAGCGGCAGGGTCATCCAGGCGCAAGCCGCCAGCGATATTGATATAGATATCCTTATCATTCAGCCGCAATTTAAGCTTGCGTTCCAGCACAGCGATGATCAGCAACAGACGGTTATAATCATAGCCGCTGGAAAGGCGGCGAGGATTGCCAAAAGCAGAAGGAGAGACCAAGGCCTGCACTTCTATCAGCAAAGGACGAGTTCCCTGCAGCACACAGGTCACTGCCGAACCAGGAGAAGACAGATGCCGCTGATCCAAGAAATAGGCAGAAGCCTCCACCGGCCGCAATCCACTCTCAGCCATCTCAAAAACGCCGATCTCATTGGTCGAGCCAAAACGGTTTTTGACGGCACGCAGCAGACGCAGTGCATTATAGCGTTCACCTTCGAAATAAAGCACCGTATCTACCATATGCTCCAACACCCTGGGGCCGGCCAGCATCCCCTCTTTAGTGACATGGCCGATCAGCATCACTGCCGCATGATGCTCGCGGGCAAAAGCGATCGCTGCCGCTGCCACTGCCCGCACCTGAGAAACACTGCCGGCAGCACTTTCCAGCTGAGGGGAAAACAGTGCCTGAACGCTATCAAGGATCAACAAAGCTGGCTGAAGAGCCTCAGCCTCTGCCAGGGCACTATCAATATCAGTCTGTGCCAGCAAATAAATATTATCCGCATGGGTTTCATTATCCGCACTAATACGTTGATAGCGCAGCTTAATCTGCTCCGCCGCCTCCTCGCCGCTGATATAGAGCACCTTACCGTAAGCAGCCATCTTGACCGCAGCCTGCAGGAGCAAGGTTGATTTACCGATGCCGGGCTCGCCTCCCAGCAATACCGAGCTACCGGGGGTCAACCCTCCACCCAGCACAGTATCCAATTCATCAATACCCAGGCGATAGCGTTTGCCCTCCTCGGCGATAATATGGTCGATCTGACAGGGGGCGGAGCGGCTCATCTGCACCCGTCCGGCAGTATTACCTTTTGGCTCCGGCTCGATTTTTTGCTCCACCATGGTATTCCAAGCACCGCAATGCGGACATTTACCAACCCAGCGGATCGATTCTCCGCCGCATTCGCTGCAAAAGAAGATTGTTTTTGCTTTAGCCATAGCGCTCCCTTTCCCCAAAGACACCTTGCTGTCTGCCTACAGAAGAGGCACTTTCCAAGACACTATCGCATCAACCATTATTATCAGGGTTGAGGCATGTTCTAATTTTATGCCCTACAAAAAACTGTGTCAAGAACAAGCTGCTGCTAAACGTTAATTAACGTCTATGATCAACAAAAAATTATGAAAAATAAAAACACCTAAATAACACATGCTCAATAAAAATAGTCAGAAAAATCAGAAGATATAAACTTTATCATCTTTCATTGCACTGCCTAGCACACTGTGCTATATTAAACATAATATAAGGAAAGATTATTTTGCATATAAGCAAAAATTATTTACCATCCGAGCTTTTAAAACGGCAAAGATCCCCATCCGCAAGGCACTTACCGCTAAACGGGTGTTTTTTATGGGCTAACAAAAAGCCAAATCAATATAGGAGATGAAGATTAAGCTTGAAAATCAGCAGCGAAAAATATAAATTTATTATTCTTGGGTGCAGCTTCTGTATCTTTTTCGTGATGCTGGGGATGATCAATTCTCCTTCAGGACTGTTTATCGTCCCAGTATGCGAAGAATTCGGCTTCTCCCGCAGCAGCTTTTCCTTTACTCTTAGCCTCTGTACCATCGGTGGTATGCTGATCAACATCTTTTATGGCAAGATCTACAACCGCTTTGGTTTGAGAAAAATGATCTGCACCGGTTTTATCTCCGGCATCATCGGTTTTCTCATCCTCTGGCAGGCAGCATCATTGCCCGCTTTTTATCTGGGCGGAGCTTTGGCAGGCTTAGCCTTTGGCTTCAATTCCACCACTACGATAGCACTCCTCATCAATGGTTGGTTCACCAAAAAACAAGGAACTATCCTGGGGATCTGTTCCGCCGGCAGCGGTTTAGGCGGCTTTATCTTTAGCTCACTATTCGTCGATATTATCGCCACTGACGGCTACCGCATGGCTTATCTGCTCACTGCTATCTGCATCGCAGTTCTAGCTATACCGATCTTCCTTTTTGTTAAAGAGAATCCTACTGCCCGCACCACTAATACCCCTGGACATAAAATCGGCGGCGCCGGTTATTTTAGCGGCTTTAAACAACTGTTGGCAGAAAATACCAAGGCCCGCAAAATCTTTATCTCCGCTTTTTGTCTGGGATTGATTATCCATGCAACAATGATCATCACCCCGGCGCATCTGGAGAACAACGGTATTGATTCTGTGACTGCGGGTACTATTTATAGCGCTATTCTGTTCGTGATGGGCGCCACCAAAATCGCCATGGGATGGGTCAACGACCGTTTTGGTACCAACCGAGCCATGGCGATATGCATTGGCTGTTTTCTGACTGGCGGCTTGATCATGATCTTCGCCGACAACACAGCCATGGCCTGGCTTGCCGCCATGATCTTCGGCCTGTCGGTCTCCACTGAATCGGTCATGGTGCCGATGGTGGTCAAACGTATTCTTGATGAAAAGCAATACAGCAAATACCTCGGCCTCTATATGGCGGCCGTCAATGCTGGTATTACTGCCGGCGTGCCAGTAGCCAATTATTCCTTCGATCTCTTCGGTTCCTATGTGCCGGTAATGATCCTCTATTTAGCTATCGGTACAGCGGTCTTTTATATGGTCGGCTCCAGCCTCAGCACAGCCAAGGTCAAACAGAGAGAGCTGGCTGCCGAAACTGTTATCGAAGCAGAGCCAAAAGCCCAATTCGGTGAATTGTGGACCTCACGTGATGTTATCACTAAATAAATATTGGCCTCACCTCTTGACAGCAGAGCGGGATATGCTACAATAAGGCTGTCGCGATAATCAATACAGATAGGAGATGGGAAGATGCGCAAACTTTCTTGCTAACACCATAAGCATAATGAAGCTTGGACGCACTAACGCTGATGCGTAGATGCCACCTGTTTTGTTATGCGACGCAAGAAAGTTGACCATCAGGGCTCCCCATCATTGATAGATACCTCTCTAACCGTAAACGATCGGTGAAATAGAGTATGGCGCCGCAAGAAGGAATACTTTCTTGCGGTTTTTCTATTACCAATGCGGGAGGTACCTATGACTAGTATTAAAATCAACCATCTAACCTTCGCTTATGAAGGCAGCTATGACAATATTTTTACTGATCTCAACGCCCAAATAGATACCAGCTGGAAGCTAGGGCTGGTAGGACGTAATGGCCGCGGCAAAACGACCCTCTGCCGACTGCTGCTAGGCCAATATCAATACAGCGGTTCGATCTTGATGCCAGTGCGCTGCGAATATTTTCCCTACCAAGTGCAGGATAGTTCTGCCAATGCCTGGCAGATAGCAGATCAACTGGGCGTGGAATATCAGCCCTGGCAGCTGGAGCGGGAATGCCGATTGCTGGGATTGGGCGATGAGCTGCTAGAACGCAGCTTTGCTACCCTCTCGCCAGGAGAGCAGACTAAACTACTCCTGGCAGTGATGTTTCTACGTGAAAACAGTTTTTTGCTAATCGATGAGCCAACCAACCACCTAGATATGGACGGACGGCGAAAGGTAGGCCGTTATCTCAATAGCAAAAGCGGCTTTATCCTCATCTCCCATGACCGGGATTTTCTTGATAGCTGCGTGGACCACATTATGGCGATCAACAAAAACTCTATCGATATCCAGCAAGGTAATTTTTCTACCTGGGAGGCCAATAAACAGCAGCAGGATAATTGGGAGCAAGCACAAAACGATAAATTGCAGCGGGATATCAAACGACTCTCGCAAGCAGCACAGCGGACTCAGCATTGGTCTGACCAGGTGGAAAAAAGCAAACTTGGCAGCAGCAATTCTGGCAGCAAAGTAGACCGCGGCTATATCGGCCATCAGGCCGCCAAAATGACCCGGCGGGCCAAGGCTATCGCCAACCGACAACAGGCAGCGCTGACAGAAAAAGCACGCTTACTGAAAGATATCGAAAGCAATGATCCGCTCAAACTAGTCCCTGCCAGCTATCATAGCCAACGGTTAGCAGAGCTAGAGCAGGTATCCCTTTTCTACGGAGAAAAAGAGATCTGCCATGATCTCAGCTTCACCATCGAGCAAGGAGATCGCATCGTACTACTGGGTCCCAATGGCTGCGGCAAGTCTACTATCATCAAGTTATTGGCCGGTGAAAAGATTCGCTATAGCGGCACTTTCCGCCGCGGCAGCGGACTGATCATCTCTTATCTGCCACAGGATACCTCATTCCTCCAAGGGTCGCTCGATGCGTTTATCGCCCAGTATCATCTGGACGAAACGCTTTTTAAAGCTATGCTGCGTAAACTGGATTTTCCCCGCAGCCACTTTGCTAAGGATATGGCAGCATATTCCGGAGGCCAGAAGAAAAAGGTTCTCATCGCCAAAAGCCTTTGTGAACAGGCTCACCTCTATATCTGGGATGAGCCACTTAATTTTACTGATATCATCTCCAGGATACAGCTGGAGGAAATGATCCAAACCTATGCACCAACGATGGTCGTGGTCGAACATGATGCCAGCTTCTGCCGGAAGATCGCTACCAAAAAGATCGTCCTTAAATAAGCTATCTATACTAAATAGGAACTCGGCAAAAAATAATTGACAGCAGCAAAAATAATTGTTATCATGGGAATAGTTAGTTTAAACTAACTATTCCCATAAAAAATAAGGCAAAATCTTACTACCTTTTATAATATCACTATCTTTTATAATATCTTGTCCTTTATAATATCTTACAAAATAAAAACGCCAATAAATTATTTTCACTCAAGCAAAGGGCGCACCTAATGAATAATGTTGCCATAGCTTTTCTCATTACTGCCTTAGCAGGCTTGTCTACTGGTATCGGCAGCTGTATCGCTTTTTTTGCCAAAAAGACTAATACTAAGTTTCTGGCTGTAGCGCTGGGTTTCTCCGCTGGGGTAATGATATATGTATCCATGCTGGAACTACTGCCTAACGCTATGGACAGCCTAGGAGCATCTTTTGGCGCTAAGCAGGGTACCTTATGGGCGATTATCGCCTTTTTTGCCGGCATCGGAGCGATTGCCATCATCGATAAAATAATTCCGGAAAACGAAAATCCTCATTCCGTAACCTCACCGGAGCATGTGGCCGCAGCTCTAGGACATAACCATAAACTGATGCGGACAGGATTGTTCACTGCGCTGGCCATCACCATTCATAATTTTCCCGAGGGCTTGGCGACCTTTGTCTCTGCCCTGCAGGAGCCGACCATTGCGATTCCCATCGCTGTAGCGATCGCTATCCATAATATCCCTGAGGGGATAGCGGTCTCTGTGCCGATCTATTATGCAACCGGCAACCGTAAAAAGGCCTTTTGGTACTCTTTTGCCTCCGGGCTCTCCGAGCTGCTGGGAGCGGTGATTGGTTATCTGATCCTGATGCCTTTGATCAATGATACGGTCAATGGCTTTCTCTTCGCCGCTGTTGCCGGGATCATGGTCTTTATCTCTTTTGATGAGCTGCTGCCGGCAGCCAGGGAATATGGCGAGCATCATTTATCGATCTACGGGCTCTGCGGCGGCATGGCAGTGATGGCGCTCAGCCTGTGGTTGTTTATGTGATGCTAAAGCCTGCCTAGAGCCTCCAGATGATGAGAATCCTCTATTGCCTGTTGATGGCGGCGTAGTTGAGCTGCAGTATGAATATGCTCATTATGCTGATGCAGTGCTAGCTGCGTAGCTAGCGGAAGAGAAAGAAAATACTGTCTGGTGCTACTGCTCCCCTGCAGCAGATGATGCAAATTAGCATAATGCATTAAATCACCCCGGATTAGTATTGGGGCAGTGAGGACAAATTATACGGCAGTACTAGCGGCTGCTTTGAGCCATCATAAATACGCATAAGATAACAAGACAGAGCTTAGTAAAACATCTTTATTACCTCAGACAAATTAGCTTAGAGTAAAATAATAGCCAAAGATGCGGAGAAATCTCCGCATCTTTGGCTATATGGTCTGCTTAAGATTACTAAAAGCAGTAAAGTTGCGCCTTCATCAAAAGGCGCTTGTCCGCAGCTTAGTCGTCAACACCGACCATTACTAAGGAGGCTTTGATAATAGCATAAGCGTCTTTGCCTACTTCCAGGCCTAGCTCTTCGATGGCAGCCAAAGAAATATTGGCAGTGACAACATGCCCGCCGCCGATATCGATCTTAACGATACCGTTAACTGAGCCTTTTTCAATAGCAACGATTTTTCCTTTGAACTGGTTACGTGCAGTAACTTTCATAAGTCAATCCCTCCTTATTATTAATGATGCTTTTATTATATAACAAAAAGCAATAAAATTAAACACTATTATTCCATAATTACATTATACTGTTCCATTAATGCCTCTTGATATTGCTCATAATAGTCATGAAAACTCATTGTCGCAGCATTGCTATTCTGAGAGTCATATTCTTGATAAAGGCTATCCTGATACTTGGCTATTACCATAATTTGTTCATATACCGGATAAGCAAGCTCCCAGTATTCATCTACAGTGATATTGGCCCCCTGACAATAACTCAGCAAACTATTATAAGCATCACTATCATTAGCAACAGCATCTTGTAAGCTAGCGATATATTCCGCCAACTCTGTTGACGAAACGGTAATTCCGTTCTTTTGAGCCTCACGGTACAGCAGCTCTTCTTTGACCACATATTCGATCAATTGTTCTTCCGAAATATTTCTCGATTGGGCAGCCTGCTGAGCATAGTCATAATAAAATGGTTCTCCATCGATATAGGCTACAATATTCTCCGACGACTCTACTGGACCAGCATTTATCACGGATTGGCCTGCCACTGAGGGCCCATCAGTAGATTCGGCTCCCTTATCTGAAAATAGCACTATGCAACATACCAAAACTGCTAAACAGCCTAACGAGATAGCTACAGTTTTTATCTTTTTCATTTAAAGTCACTCTCGCTTATTTTGGTTTCAACAACCAGACGTCAGGTAAAAGATGATATACTCTGAAAAAGTGAAGCAACATAAGCAGCTAGATCACAGACCATTCTCATAAAATGGGCAGCAGGCAACAAAACAAGAACCAAAATTTAGACACTATAATTGCTGAATCGCGCTAAACTCTCTAGAAAAGTATTGTCATTAGTATTTTCAATATTAATATTATAGCAAATACTAAGATCATTCAAGATACAAACAATATAATTTTTCTGTCAGCCAATAGTATTTTTCATGATATAAATGTCCATCCTATCTCTGGTGATGGAAATGCGTGCCTATTTTGAAGGCTGGTACTTTAAACAACAAAACGATACCGAAGCCCTGGCCTTTATCCCTTCTTTTCATATTGAGAAAAACCGCCGCTATTGTGCATTCATCCAGGTTGTTACTCCTGATGCCGCCTATAGCGTTAAATACCCGGCAACAGCACTAGCTGCGCAGTCGCACCGGCCTATTCTCCGTATCGGCAATAATATCTTCTCTCCGCGAGGAGTTGAACTGGATATCGAGCAGCCGCAGCTATCGGTTCATGGCCGGCTCAGCTATGACCGCCACCGCCGGCCGAGCTATGATATCATGGGTCCTTTTCGTTGGGTGCCGGCGATGGAATGCCGCCACAGTGTGGTCAGTCTGGCTCACCGGGTCAATGGCCAGATCACAATCAATGGCCGCAGCTATCTATTTCAAGACGGCCACGGTTATATCGAAGGAGACCGCGGCTGTTCTTTTCCTCAGGCATATGCTTGGACACAGTGCTCTTGGGGAGATAATTCACTGATGCTATCTGAGGCGACCATTCCTTTTTTGGGGATGCATTTTAGAGGCATTATCGCCGCTGTACTGCTCAATGGCAGAGAATACCGCCTCGCTACCTACCGGGGCGCACGGCTGCTGAGGGCGAAAGATGGAGAGATCGTGATCCGCCAGGGAGCCTATACCCTTACCGCCAAACTGCTCAAAAAGCAGGAATTATCCTTGCCAGCGCCAGTTAGCGGCGCGATGATACGTGCTATCAAGGAAAGCCTCTGTTGCCAAGCTGCCTACTGCTTAGAAAAAAATGGCGTCACGCTGCTGGATATCGTATCACCGCTGGCCAGCTTTGAATATGAGCACCACTAACTCCTACAGCAAAACTGATATATTTACCAATAAGAAGCGGCTGCCTAAAGACAGCCGCTTAATTACCTATTGAGCAGTTATAATCTAATAAATACTCTTTAGCCGAACAGAGCCTCAAACAGCTCATTTTGCTCCGGCAGATGCACCACATAGCCTACCGGCAGATTATACTCAGTGGCGGCGATCACTTCCCGGGCTCCTTCTTCTCCAAAGGCACCGCAGAGTTCGATGCAGTCCACTCCTTCTGCTACCAGCCCGCGGGCTACCTCACAAGCCTCCTCGATGCTGGCCACACCGATCATCTGTGCCATACCCTGGTGGATACTGCTCCGATCCTGGCGATGATCAAAATCTCCCATGATCAAAAAAGCAAATTTCATCTCTATCACTTCTTTCCTTATTTATTAGCTAATTTATTACCTATGTTTATTTATTATCTACATTTATTTTCCAAACATTGATTTCTGCTCTTTTCTGTTTTAATATTTGCTATCCCTCTTTTTTCTATCACTCTTTTTTATAGTCAGCTTTTAACAGCTATAGATTGTGGTCATGCTCTATTTAACCATCGCCATATAGCCAGCTCTTTTGTTGATAAAAATTCCCCGCAAAGAATTGCCAATTAAATTTCCTCTCTTGCAAATATGGATATTTTATGATAGGGTGATACTACATCTTGTGTTAAGTGAGGCATACATAACTATGAATATCCAAGGACTGCAAAAATTATCGCTGCTTGATTTTCCGGGAAAAGTGGCCTGCACTGTTTTTACTGGCGGGTGCAATCTGCGCTGTCCTTTCTGCCACAATGCCCAACTGGTATTAAATCCACAGGCACCCCCTGCGATCACCGAACAAGAGCTGCTGACCTTCCTGCGCAAACGCAGCGGCATTTTGGAGGGAGTGTGCATCAGCGGCGGCGAACCGCTCCTGCGAGCAGATCTGGAACCGCTGCTCCGCGAAATCCGCGCTCTGGGATATGCCATTAAAGTTGACACTAACGGCTGTTTTCCTCAGCAGCTAGCAAAGTTGATTGACCTAGATCTGGTAGATTATATCGCTATGGATATCAAGAACTCTCCCCAGCAATATGCCGCCACAGTAGGGCTGGCTGATTTTGATTTGAAGCCAGTACAAGAAAGCATCGATATCTTGCAAAACGGAGCAGTGCCATTTGAATTCCGCACTACCGTAGTGCGAGGGCTGCATGATGAAAATAGTTTCCACCAGCTAGGCCAATGGTTAGCAGGAGCGCCGCATTATTATCTGCAGCAATTTGTGGATTCCGGCAATCTGCTAGGCGAGACTGAAGGCAGCTTCACACCAGACGAGATGGCCAATTTTCTAGCGATTATCCGCAGCTATATCCCTATGGCAGAGCTACGCGGCATCGATATTTAGTTATATATCAGCTATAACCCCAAAAAATAACACTATATATTGTGTTTTGCTATTGACAGTCATTACTATCTGTGATAAGATACCCCTATCAATTGCGTGAAAATTATGTGAAAATTTTTAGGAGGAACAGCTTATGTACCGTGTCATTAAAAGAGATGGCAAGATCGTTGATTTCGATATTGCCAGGATCAGCGCCGCCATCGTCAAGGCCTTCGATGCTACTGATAGTCAGTATAATACCAATATCATCGATTTTTTATCGCTGAAAGTCACTGCTGATTTTCAACCGAAGATCAAGGACAAGCTGATCGCTGTGGAGGATATCCAAGACAGCGTGGAAGCAGTGCTCAGCCAGGCCGGCTACGGTGAAGTGGCCAAAGCCTATATTCTCTACCGCAAACAGGCGGAAAAACGGCGCAATATGAAATCCACTTATCTGGATTTCAAAGACACGGTCAACAGCTATCTCAATATCACCGACTGGCGCGTCAAGGAAAACTCCACCGTCACCTATTCGGTCGGCGGACTGATCCTCAGCAATAGCGGCGCTATCACCGCCAACTACTGGCTTTCGGAAATCTATGACGAGGAGATCGCTCAGGCACACCGCAACTGCGATTTTCACCTTCATGATCTCTCGATGCTGACCGGCTACTGCGCTGGCTGGTCGCTGCGCCAACTGATCCGCGAAGGTCTGGGCGGTGTCGGCGGCAAGATCACCTCTTCCCCTGCCAAGCATCTGGCCACATTATGCAATCAGATGGTCAATTTCCTCGGCATCATGCAGAATGAATGGGCCGGTGCGCAAGCTTTTTCCTCCTTTGATACTTATCTGGCGCCTTTTGTCAGAACTGATAAGCTCAGCTATGACCAGGTCAAAAAATGCATCGAGAGCTTCATCTACGGCGTCAATACTCCCAGCCGTTGGGGTACCCAGGCACCTTTCTCCAATATCACTTTAGACTGGACTGTGCCGGACGACCTGGCGAATACTCCGGCCATTGTTGGCGGCAAAGATATGGATTTCACCTATGGCGACTGCCAGGCGGAGATGGATATGGTCAACAAAGCCTTTATCGAGACCATGATCGAGGGCGACGCCCATGGCCGCGGTTTCCAATATCCGATCCCCACCTATTCCATTACCAAAAATTTCGACTGGTCAGCCACTGAGAACAACCGTCTGCTTTTTGAGATGACCGCTAAATACGGTACCCCTTACTTCTCTAACTATATCAACAGCGATATGCAGCCCTCCGACGTCCGCAGCATGTGCTGCCGCCTGCGTCTGGACCTGCGCGAGCTGCGTAAAAAATCCGGCGGCTTCTTCGGCAGCGGCGAAAGCACCGGCAGCATCGGTGTAGTGACCATCAATATGCCGCGCATCGCCTACCTGGCCAAAGACCAAGAGGATTTTTACAACCGTCTTGACAAACTGATGGATATCGCCGCCCGTTCACTACATGTCAAACGCGATATTCTTAAGCGTCTGCTTGATGAAGGGCTCTACCCTTATACCAAACGTTATCTGGGCTCCTTTGATAACCATTTCTCCACCATTGGCCTAGTGGGCATGAACGAATGCTGCCTCAATGCCAACTGGCTCAGAGAGGATCTAACTCATCCGGCAGCCCAGCAATTCACCAAAGAAGTACTCAACCATATGCGTGAGCGCTTAGCTGATTATCAGGAGCTGTATCCTGGAGAGCTCTATAACTTTGAGGCTACTCCGGCAGAATCCACTACCTACCGCTTTGCCAAACATGATTTGCAGCGCTATCCGGATATCATCACTGCTGGCGGCAAGAACGGCGATGCTCCTTATTATACCAACAGCTCCCACCTGCCAGTAGGCTATACTGAAGATATGTTTGAAGCGCTTGATATCCAAGATGAATTGCAGACACTCTACACTTCCGGCACGGTCTTCCATGGCTTCCTGGGAGAGAAGCTGCCTAGCTGGGAGTCTGCTGCTTCCCTGGTACGCAAAATCGCCGAGAACTATAAGCTGCCTTACTATACGCTCTCGCCGACATACTCCGTCTGTCAGGATCATGGCTATATCACTGGCGAGCATTTCACCTGCCCTACCTGTGGCAAACCAGCTGAAGTATACAGCCGTATCACCGGCTATTACCGCCCGGTACAAAACTGGAATGACGGCAAAATTCAGGAATTCAAGGAACGCCGTATCTATGATTTAGACGCCGTCCGTAAGGAAAAACAAGCTCAAGAAGAGCAGGAGAAAATTTATCTCTTTACTACCAAAACCTGTCCCAACTGCCCTGTAGCAAAGAATATGCTCGATGAAGCCCAGATAGCTTATACGCCGATCGCCGCTGAAGAACAGCCTGAATTGGCCCGCCGCTATAATATCCGTCAGGCTCCTTCCCTGGTTATTGCCGATGGAGATGCTTATATGAGCTACTGCGGCGTAGAGGAAATCCGTAAATTTATTGAAATTAATATCCCTGCCGCAAGGAAAAACGCCTAAAATGGCTAATAATTATATAAAGATAATTATCTTTAAAATCTTTTACAGATAATTTATCTTTACTTCGCTCACCTAATATACTTAAGTAATATGGTTTATCAAAGGAGTTTTGCGTAATGAAAAAAGTTTCCTGGATTTTTAAAGGCGGCTGGTTTCTCGGTGGGTTAGCGATCATCTATCAGATTATTATCCTGTTGGGTATCGGCGATTATCCTAATTATAGCGATATCGTCTTTACTACCTCTACCCAGATGCTAGCATACTTCATCTCTGCTATTCTTGGTATCTTCCTGATAGCTATCACTACTGTTGGCTATATGGTCAGTAGAAGACGTGCTGAAATGTCATCTAAATAATAACCGTTAATCGATAGTTAATCTGCTGGTTGATAAAGATTTGCCCTCCCGAGCATCGCTAGGGAGGGCCTTTTTATAGCCTATTGGGACAAGGCCTACATACGCTGCACTGCATCCATGGCTAAGGCAGAGCGCACGCATTCTGCTGCCGACATAGTGATCTGGAAGCAGAGGGGACTGCCCTTCATCTTCTCAGCAGCATAGCTTAACCCATTGGTACGCTCATCCAGCAAGGGGTGGTCGATCTGCTGCGGATCCCCCAGCAAGATGATCTTAGTACCCATGCCGGCACGGGTGATGATCCCTTTAGCCTGCTTGGGCGTCAGGTTCTGGGCTTCGTCGATCACCAAATAGGTCTTGGCTACCGACCGCCCGCGGATAAAATTCAGTGCCTGGGCATCGATAATGCACCGATCGAACAAATCGTCAACCTTGCCAGAGAGGCTGCACTCATCAGCAAAGCGTTCCTTCTCATTCTGATCAACCAGCAGCTCCAGATTATCAATCACCGGGCGCAGCAGCGGAGCGATTTTCTCCGCCTCATCACCTGGCAGAAAGCCGATATCATCATCAAAATGCACATTAGGCCGGCTGATGAGGATCTTGCGGTATTGCGGAGTCTCCTGCTCCAACATAGCCTCCAGACCAACGGCCAGAGTATAGAAGGTCTTAGCGGTACCGGCCATCCCCTTGACGATGACCAACGGTGCTTCTTCGGCTCCGGTCATCAACGCTTCCTGGAGAAAATATTGCCCGACATTGCGCGGAGTGACGCCATAGGGCTTTTTCCGCTTATAGCGCAGTGGGATGATTTTTTTGCCATTGAAGCGTCCCAACTGTGTCTTACGCAAGGACTGGTCAGAGCGAAGAATGACGAATTGATTGCAGACCAAAGCTACCGGGAGTTTTTGGCCATCTTCATCGACCTGATAGACATCATGCGGAGAAATACCATTCTTCTCAAACCCCTCGAATACTTTCTCTGGCACAAATACTTCACAGCGGCCGCTATATTGCTCGGTGCTAATAGGCGCCTGTTCAGTAGTGAAATCTTCTGCCTCGATCCCCATCACCTGAGCTTTAATCCGGATCAAAATATCTTTGGTGACCAAGACCACCTTATCCTGCTGTTCTTTTAGCGCTTGGCAGACCTTTAAGATGCGGTTATCATTTTTGTACTCCGGGAAGCCCTCCGGCAGCCGCACATCGACGCAGTTCATCTCCAGACGCAACGTCCCACCAGCAGGCAACGGCACGCCATCGATTAGATTGCCCTGAGCGCGCAGCACTTCCAGATAGCGGATAGTCTGCCGGGCATTAGCTCCGCGCTCGCCATCAGCGCTTTTGAGGGCATCCAGCTCTTCCAATACCGCTAGCGGCAGCACAATATGATTGTCTTCAAAAGACTGCAGGGCATAAGGAGCCTGAATCAGCACATTAGTATCCAGCACATAGGTTTTTTGCATAATCAGTCGTCCGCCTTTCTGCTAAATTTGCCAGAATCAAAGGATAATTGTCCAGAGCTGGGAGTTGACGTAGCGCCTGGCATAGCTACTATCCGCTATAAAAAACCGGCCGGACGCTGTCAGGCGCAGAACACCTGCTGGCAGCAGCCCGGTCGGAGGCAAAGGGGATAAAAGCATCTTAGCATTATTACATCTTTTCCCAGGAGGGAAGCTCATCAAGCGATCAACTCCTAGCTACTCAATCATCAGTTTATATTATAAATAGCATGGCGGTCTCCTTCTAGCATACTTAGGTTAAAAGTACGCAAAATGTAACTGCTAGCAATTCGGCAACAGGGATCTGAGTTGATTGTCACCCCTTCCAAATAGGCAAAAACAGCCTTGATGGCTGTTTTTTAGTATTCTTTAGAATGATTGATATCATCTTTTGCTAGCGGATAAATCAATTACGTTTCAGCTGCTGGCAGCCCATAGCCATGCCAACTAGCACCGCGCCAGGCTGCTCCCTAATAGCACCATGTTTGACCGGAAAATCGATTTGTTCGATATAGCCCCAGGAATAGTCGTCCCTAGGATGTCTATAGGTAACTATACCCCAAGAATCGCCAATATCGACCAAATCTACCAGCGCTCTGGTACCATAGAGCTTAATAGTTTCACCATCAACAATGACGGTGATATTATTCTCTTCTATTTCATCATCTTTAGCTACCACCACAGCAGAAAAGACACTAGTAGAATTAAATCGATAACGGGAATTAAGAGTAAAATGGGTCAAGAGTACAGCTAATATTATCACTAAGACTGTGGTAAGAATTATTTGCCAGTTATGAAATTTGATTACCTTTATTATTGCTAGGACTAAAAGGATCACGCCTAAGCCTACTACGGCATAACATAATCCATCAATAGTAAAGGATAAGGCATTGGCATCACTGTTATGATAAAAATAACTTGCATCTCTAAAGAATATCAACAGCATCAATAAGCCTGATATTAAAAGAAAAACGCCAAAGACAATAAAAATACTTTTTAATTCTTTGAGTTTCATAGCAGTAGCCCTCAGATGCATAATATGTTAAGATTGATTCCCTATAATGTCTTATTATTCCTGCAAGTATTTCTGTACCTAATATCCACAGTAACAAAACAGCTCAAAGTCAAATCATCAAATCTTACGGGTAACCCATGCAATAGGAATAATTAACAAGAGCACGCTGGAAATTAATAGCCCAAAGGTCAATAAAAAGGTTTCGGTAAACAAGCTACTATCAATATAGGTAAAATCAACTATGCGCTTAGAAATAGTTTCCCGAAGAAAATTTGCCACTATCAATTTGCTACATATTAATGAGACAATATATGATAGCAAAGAAGTTATCAATAAGTGGCAACAGTTGAGATAAATAAGCTGTTTATTAGTATAACCGATGTACTTTTGCAGCCGGTAAAAACTGGAACTGTCTTTGATGCTGCCCAGCATCACCAGCAATAGAACAATTATAGTGGCGATAAACATGATTATCACCAGAAGGCTAAAAACCTCCATCAATCGTTCTATATATGGAGCGTTGCTGAATTCTTTGGCCAAACCGCATATTTTATATAAAAGCATGATCAGGTTAATGCCACAAAAGCAAAATAACATCATTATAGCATTTAATATCGTCCGTTTATCTCGCTTCAATATAGTTACTGCCAAATAGGTCAAATTGCCCATTTACTCTATCCTCATGGCTTCTATAGGTGATATCTTACGTAATACTGCCTGCATAATAAGCGCTACCAGCAAGGGTATAATTATAGCTACAAGTACGGCAATCAAAGTTCCAATATTAAATAATCCCATCGCAATCTCCCCCTGTAATAATATCTGGGCAATGACATGCGTCAAAACCAATGACAGCAACAAGGAGATAATTAAAGCAATCAGGCTTAGCCAAGCATACTGTTTGATAATAATAGTATTGATATCTCTATTGGTATAGCCAATGGTTTTTAATAAACCAATATACTTAATATTGCGCAAAATATTTTTAACCATGGAGACGAGGATGATTACCAAGGATACTACCAGCATAATAACGGATACAATAGCCACCGCTAAGGATATCGCATAAGCAAAATCAGTAGTAAAGGTAAAGGCAATATCTGCTTTTAAACCTAAAGATTCAATCTCGCTTTGCACTAACTGTAGATTGGTATAATCATCAACAATCACATGAAACAAATAATTAAATAAGGAATAATCATAAATATTGCTACTTTTTTCTTTAGTGAGTTGATAAATATCATCGTATGCGATATAACAGGTATTATTATTTTTGAAAACATGTTGAGAATCATATACGCCCACTACGGTAAAAGAGCATTCTCTGGGCTCACTGCTGATTACATTTAAATTCTCATCATAGGTATTGACATAATAACCAAGCGTCAGCGTTTCACCGATCAATTCTCTCCCGTCAATATAATTTGACTTATTTTTAAGCTGTGCATTTGCGTTACTATCAGGAATAAATTTTTCCGGTATGATAATCGCCTTGCGTTCAATATCACTAAAAGCTCGGCCCTCGGTGACATCCGGCAGAGTATTAGACGCTGCGCCGGCTAAGGAGATCATTCCATCATAACCGTTAAATTTTTGGGTTAAGACGCCGCTACTATATGCCTTTTCATGCGAATAAGCCTGCAGCACATGATCCATTTTACCAACAATTTGAATGGCCTCCTCAAACTCGTATGGAGTTTCTTCAGTATGGACCATTAAGCGACGAGCATCAATATTATTCAAAATAGTACCGGTAACAAAATTATCTATGCCCTGTTTAAAAGACAGCGATAAAATTAGCAATAAAAAACTGATAGAAAGCATAACCAGAGCAAAAATTTTTGAATTTTTGTTCAGCAAGCCCTTTACTGCCAGAGTATGACTATTTTTCATAATGATCACCCGAGCTTTCCATGAGGCGGCCATTCACTAAGCTCAATATCATGTCGGCATAGTTTTTGATGCTATCATTATGGCTGACCGTAATCACACACCTATTATCAGCAGCAATATTTTTTAGCAGGCTAAAAACCGCTGCTTCATTATCCTCATCTAAATTACCCGTGGGTTCGTCCGCCAAAATAATATCCGGTTCATTAGCCAAAGCCCGGGCAATAGCGACCCGCTGCTGCTCGCCTCCTGATAATTGATGAGGGAAATGATCTGCCCTAGCAGCTAAACCCAAGTTGTCTAATATATCAATGGCCTTGCTTTTCATCTGCGGTAATTTAAGGTCTTTTTTTATCAGCATCGGCAGCATAACATTTTCATAGGCCTTAAGATATGGATTGAGCATGAAATCCTGAAAAACAAAACCAATTTGATCACGCCTAAGATGAGATTTTTGCTCATCATTCATATTGTCAA
>CALYAP010000071.1 GCA_944393575.1 uncultured Clostridia bacterium | reverse complement strand
ATCCATTCAGCAGGATCTACTTCTTCATCATTGAGATAAAGCTCAAAGTGGAGATGAGCCTCTTGTCCTCCCTCTGCAGTGGTAGTTTCCTGGATATAGCCGATGATCTCTCCTCCCTCTGGGGTATCGCCATAGACTACGTCTGGAGTGAGACAACGGTAGATACTTTTCCATCCTCCACCATGGTCAATGGTAACGATCCCTCCCCAAAAGCCATCTTCACGAGAGATAACTACAGTACCGCTGGCTGCAGCATAAACTGCTGTCCCCGGCTCTGCCATGAGATCAAAGCCGTGATGAAAGCGGTAATCGTTATAGGTAGGGTCATAGCTGAAACCATAGGCGCGTCCGATCTCGCCAGAGAGGGGTTCGACCCAGGTAGGCGGAGCTGCATTGGCCGCAGTGGCATCTGGATCGACTATGGTATCAGGATCACTTGGTCGTGATTCTCCGTCATCTGGTTGATTATCCCCAGCTAATGTCGGAGTCTGCTCGTTATTGCTATTATTGATCGTTGATTCGTCATTGAGCTGTGCATCATCACTATTCACTTTTTCTACCTCGGCATTGATAGCCGGATCACTGCCTGCCCAAAATTCAGGATAGATGATGATAGCCATCAGCAGTACAATAAAGATCGCTGTCAAAGTCCAGGTGCCTTTATTGCTTTTGAAGAATTCTGAAATCCTCATCTGAGTAAAACCTCCGTCTTTCCGCCGTACTGTGATTAACGGCGGTAGTCCAAGTCATATCTTATCTTTTCCCATAAATTACCGGAATTATACTTTAACTTTACTTTTATCAGTGTTATAATAAATCCGTATTGTCAAAAAGATATGATGGCCATATTATAGAAACCAGCTTGCAACCTATCGCAGCAAGACTGCTGTTTGCCTTAAGCGGGCTGTACTGATATTGCTATCGATGAAAGGGAGGATACCATGTCTATCAGGCTCTATAATACCAAGCATGCGCGCAAAGAGGAGTTTATCCCCATTGAGCCGGGGAAGGTAGGCATATACTGTTGCGGTCCCACTGTTTATAACTATATCCATCTGGGCAATGCCCGCCCTTTGGTGGTTTTCGATACCATCCGCCGCTTCTTTATCTGGGAGGGCTGGGATGTTACTTACGTGCAGAATTTTACTGATGTTGATGATAAAATCATCAACCGTGCCGCAGAGGAGGGCAGCGATCCCAAAAGTATTGCTGAGAAATATATCGCAGCTTATTTTGAGGACACCAAAGCGCTCAATATTATGAAGGCTGATGTTCACCCTAAGGTAACAGAGCATATTGCTGATATTATTGCCCTAGTGGAAAAAATTATTGCTAATGGCCACGCCTATGTGGCAGATGGCGATGTTTATTTTGATGTCCGTTCGCTGCCCAGCTATGGCGAGTTATCCGGCCGTGATATCGATGACCTGCGTTCTGGCGCCCGGGTGGAAGTCGACAGCATCAAACATGACCCGCTGGATTTCGCTTTATGGAAAAAGGCCAAACCAGGAGAAATCTGTTGGGATAGCCCTTGGGGTCAGGGCCGCCCTGGCTGGCATATCGAATGCTCAGCCATGAGCTGCAAATATCTGGGAGGCCATTTCGATATTCATGGCGGCGGAGCTGATCTGGTTTTCCCTCATCATGAAAACGAGACAGCCCAGTCTAAAGCAGCTGGCTATCAATTTGCTAATTACTGGCTTCATAATGGTTTTATCACTGTTAATGAGGAAAAGATGAGCAAATCGCTCGGTAACTTCTTCCTCCTGCGCGATATTCTGGCTAAATTCCCTGGTGATGTTGTGCGGTATTTCTTGCTGGCTACCCATTACCGCAGCCCGATTGATTTTTCTGATGATAAGTTGACTGCTGCTGCCAAGAGCCTGGAGAGGATCCGTACCAGCTACCGGCTGCTACTTGATGCCCAGAAAAAGGCTGTCAGCGGTACTAACAGACAATTGACCGAATCAGTAGAAAAAGCTCGCGCTGCTTTCACTGCTGCGATGGAAGATGATTTTAATACAGCTTTGGCAATCTCAGTCATTTTTGATTTTTGCCATGAGAGCAATAGCTATCTTGCGGCAGGTGATATCTCTGCTGAGGATGTGGCAGCTGCTCTGGCACTCTTCGATGATTTTGAGGCAGTTTTAGGCATGATTATCCCGCCCGCTCAGGAAACCGCTGGACTGGAAGAGGCCCTGCTTGATTTGATCATCAAGATTCGCGGCGAGGCTCGGGCTAAAAAAGACTGGGCTACTGCCGATGCGATCCGTGATGGGCTGAAAGAACTGGGCATCGCTATCGAGGATACTGCTGACGGAGCTCGCTGGAAGAGAATTTAATTATTATAAAGTAAATGTTTAGGGGTAAAGGATGACAGTTGCACCGGAAAAACTTTCTCCCCTAGCGCTGGCTTATATCGGCGATGCCGTATATGAGCTGGCGGTACGGGAATACTTGTTGGGTAGAGGAGAAGCGCATAACAAAGAACTGCACCGCCGTGCTGTGGAATTAGTCCGTGCTGAAAAACAAAGTGAACTTTATGATGTTCTATGTGGGCTTTTAGGCGATGAGGAAAAAGAGGTGATGCGCCATGGGCGTAATGCCAAAGGCGGTCACCAGCCTCCCCATACCTCAGTTGGTGCTTACCGGCGGGCTACCGGTGTGGAAGCCTTGGTCGGTTGGCTCTATCTGCGAGGAGATAAGGAGAAATTGCAGCTGATTTTTGAGCAGTTGTTTGCTAATGATAGTAAGGAGAATGAGCAATGAAAGGCAGAAATACCGTTAGAAAGATTCAGGAAAAAGTAGATAATGGTGAAAAGCTGGTAATGGTGACTGCTTATGATTATCCCTCTGCTTATCTCGCTGAGCAGGCTGGAGTGGATATGATTCTGGTAGGCGACAGCTTAGGCAATGTCATTCTCGGCTATGATACAACTATTCCGGTGACGATGGAGGATATGCTCCACCATACCCGTGCTGTCAGCCGGGCAGTGAACGGCCCGATGGTGATTGCGGACATGCCCTATGGATCTTATCATGTTAGCGTTGAGCAGGCTGTTACTAATGCGATGAGGTTGATTCAGGAAGGCGGAGCCCATGCCGTTAAGCTGGAGGGTAGTCATATTGCTCCGCTGGTTAAAGAGATGAGCATTCGTGGCATCCCGGTGATGTCGCATCTGGGGCTGGAGCCTCAGAATGCCAGCTTGTGGAACGGCTACCGCACCTGCGGTCGCGATGAAGATACTGCTTGGGCTTTGGTTGAGGCTGCTCAGGATATGGAGGAGGCAGGCGCTTTCGCGGTATTGATTGAATGTGTTGCTGCCGAAGCAGCGCGTCTGATTACCGAGAAAATCGATATCCCGACCATTGGCATCGGTTCCGGCGTTGATTGTAATGGCCAGGTTTTGGTATGGCATGATATTTTAGGTATCGGCAATAGTCATACCCCTAAATTTGCTAAGCAGTATGCCAATATCGGCGCCCAGATCGAATCTGCCCTGCGTGAGTATGCTAAAGAAGTACGCAGCGGCGCCTTCCCTGATGAAGAGCATAGCGTCAAAATGGAAGAAAACGAAGCTAAGAGGCTCTATTAAGATGAAGATACTGATTGTTGGCGCTGGAGCGATGGGCTGCTATATGGGCGCTGTTTTAACAGCAGCCGGCCAGGACGTCATCCTTTATGATGTCGATATCGCTAAGATGGTGCTGCTGGACTGCCAGGGTATCTATTTGGAAGAACTTGATGGGGGCCTGCAGATAATCCGTCCTCAGACTAGAGAGAAGATCGAGGTCATTGAGCCCGTAGATGTGGTTATTTTGCTGGTTAAAGGATATAATACCTATGCTGCCGCACAGAGTATTGCCACTATTGCTGATTGTCAGCCGGATATCATCTCGCTGCAAAACGGCATGGGTAATCTGGAGATCCTCTCCGAACGTTTCCCGACTAATCGGCTTTTTGCCGGAGTGACTTATCAGGGAGCCTATGAGGTCAGCCCCGGCAATATCATTCATACCGGCAGTGGGAAAACTTTTATCGCCCCGCTGGAAGCTCAGCGTGAGGACTCAGCCCGAGAGTATGCAGCACTTTTGGCTGGCAGCGGCATTCCGGCAGCAGCGGTTCCACAGCCGCAGCTGGAGCGCCTTTTATGGCAGAAATTGCTAGTCAATGCGGCGATCAATCCTCTATCGGCGATTTATCATGTCCGCAATGGCGTTCTGGCAGAAAACGCTCAGACTCGTCAGGAGATGGAAGAGCTGACCCGCGAGGGCGTTGCTATCGCTCAGGCTAAGGGTATTGATATCAGTTTTGAGGAGATTTGGCAGGCGGTACTCGATACTTGCCAGAAAACAGCCGCTAACCGCTCTTCAATGCTGGTCGACGTGGAGCGCGGCCGTCAAACAGAGCTGGATATCATCAATGGCGGCTTGGTTTGGACTGCTCGGGAGGTAGGGATGAGAGCGCCGGCACATGAAAAGGTGATGTTGCGTTTTCGAGAAAGCTGCCCTCAGTTACCGAATAACCAATTTTAAGAAAAAGTTCTTGCATTATAGTTCGCTCTTTTGTATAATGAATAAGCGGCAAAAATTTGCCAACAATAGTAGAGCAAGTAAATTGGCGTATAAGTTGAATGTAGAGCAAGTATGGAGAAGTCGCGTAGCTTGGTCGAGCGCGCACGACTGGAAATCGTGTAGGCCTCAAAAGGGTCTCGAGGGTTCGAATCCCTCCTTCTCCGCCACATCGGAGCAAAGCTAGCTTTGCTCCGATTTTTATTATTAAAACAGCAAAAGGATTTAAACAACAAAAGGCGCTAACTACTCCTTGCAGCAAATTGTGTTTTAGCGGGTAGTTACGCCTTTTCGTTAGGTAAAAGCTTTTGGTGATAATGTCTGTCGGGCTACTGTTACTTTAACAAGATCGCCGCTGGTGATAGTGTTTAACCACTGGCAGTATTAGAACCATAATCACTAGCGCGATCAGCGCTGCAATGAGGAAGAGTCTCTGGGCAGGGAGTACCGATATCAACAACGCAGAAAGAAATTGTCCAGTAAACATCGCCATAGTACCAAAACTGATATGTAGTCCCTTGTTAGCAGCAGTGCTTTTATTGACAATTAGATTATTGAAGAGCGGTGTTGAAAACCCAAAACCGATGCCAATGCATATTGCTGCTACCCATAACAGAGGAGAATCACCGCAGAAAAAATATTGACTGAATCCAGCCGCATAGAAAAGAAAAGCTAGGGTCAGGCATCCTTTGGCAGCTATTTTTTTGACTACACGGGGGACGAATCCAGCTGCCACTACTGCTACTAAATCCAGGGCAGCTAGGTAATATCCCGTGAAAGAGGGGCTATATCCTAACTGATTTTGTAGATAAAGCGGCAGCGCTACTACCGCAGTAAAAAACATCAGCATCCCTAAGAAAGCGATCACCAGCACCAAACCTAAAGGCACCCCTTTTTTGTCGGCGTCATTTTCTGTTTGCTCTAAGATTGCTGGATCATGATGGGCGTTTGCACGGGGAATGAAGAGGATTAAGCCTATAAAAGCAATGAATCCTAAGCCATAAATATAGAAAGGACAACGCCATGAGATATCTGCTAAGATCCCGCTAACAGTAAGGAAAATAACACCGCCAAATTCCATCGACATGCTTTGAATAGAGAGGATTTTTAGCTGCTGTTCACCTTGAAAAAAGCTAGAGATAAAGGCTACGCTGGCATTCATAACCGCAGCTGTGGCAGCGCCTAGTAGCAGACGGTCAATAAAAATAGTTATTACATTAGGCATATAAGCGCCGGCAATACCGAAGCAACCATAGCATAATAGGCCGATGAAGGCTATTTTGTAAGGGCCAACTTTATCGATTAGCCTGCCAAAAAGGACGGTGGTCACTACTACCCCCAGAGCAGGGGCAGTCACTAGCCAAGAGGCATAGTTGCCTAACTGGTAAATGCGTCCCAGTTCCGGTAGCGCAGGAGTGATAGCAGTCCCTACCATTACTGTTAGGCTGCTGATAAGCATAATGGCGATAATACCAGTTGTTTTGATCTGATTTGCGTTGTTATTCATACAAACCTCCCAGCGGTATGCTAAAAAAGACAATAAAAAGAAGGCATCGTACGATGCCTTCTTGTCTTTAATTAGGTAGGGGAAAAGAAAGCACCGTTGAAACATGGCTTTCTTCTCTCATCCAGACCGTACTGTCGGCTTCGGGTTCTAACCGAATTAGCTTGCGCTCGCGGGCTATACCGCCGGTAGAATAACTCGTTTTAGAAGAAACAGTTCTGCTCTAGTCTAACAAAAAACTGACTTGTCGTCAATAGGTTAGGGTCAATAGTATCTAGTAGAAACAAGGTGCCTTTCCCTAGTCTATGTTATTGATAAAATCAATAGATCGTTGAAATAACGGCGCGAATATGTGAACGACGACATGGTGATAGAATGGTTTTGGGGTAAAAAATTTGGATTAAAACATAGTAAAACACTATTTTTTTATGCAAACCCCCTTCCCACTTGTCCAATTATGCGATATAATTTCTGTGGAGTAGCAAAATGCTCCTCATTTATGAACTGTTTCAGAATAAATAGAGAGGTGTCTCTTATGCTGACATTAAAGCAATTAGTGTGGACAGCCCCTGGCGGGGGTAAGGTCATCCAAGGCATTGACCTAACTATTCCTGATAATAAATTGGTTGTTATCACTGGCCCCAACGGTGGTGGTAAAACCACTTTAGCTAAATTGATCTCTGGTTTGGAAAAGCCGGATTCCGGCCAAATCCTGCTGGACGGCCAGGATATCACTGATCTGGATATTACTGAGAGAGCTAAACTAGGTATCAGCTATGCTTTCCAGCAGCCGGTACGCTTTAAAGGCCTAACTGTAGCTGATTTGCTAGAATTGGCAGCTGGTCAAACTCTTTCCGAGCAGGAGGCCTGTTCTTATCTGATCAGAGTCGGCCTCTGCGCTAAAGAATATATCAATCGCGAGGTCAACGCTACTTTGTCCGGTGGCGAGATCAAGCGGATCGAGCTAGCCACTGTGTTGGCGCGCCATACTCGTCTGACCATTTTCGATGAACCAGAGGCTGGGATCGACCTGTGGAGCTTTAATAACCTGATCGGCGTGTTCCAGGAATTGCAGGAGTCCCTTAATGGCTCGATGATTATCATTTCCCATCAGGAGCGGATTATGTCCATCGCTGATGAGATCGTGGTGATTGCTGATGGCAAAGTGGGCCTGCATGGTCCGGCAGAGCAGATCCTGCCGCAATTATTAGGACATGATCCGGGCTGTGACCAGTGCCCGATGAAGGAGATTCTGTACTATGGAGGTGAGCAGAATGAATGATATTACCAAAGAAATACTCAAAGATGTTTCTGATTATAGTGGTGATGATTATCAATATGCCTATAATATCCGTGAGGACGGCTGCTGTGTCGGACGCCAGTCTACGGATAATATCAAGATTGAAAACAAGCCTGATGCGCCTGGCCTGGTGATCCGGGTTCTCCCCGGCACTAAAGGCGAGCGTGTTTCTATCCCCGCCTGTGTCACCCATGGCAATGTCGATGATGTTGTCTATAATGATTTCTATATCGGCGAGGGGGCTGATGTACTGATTATTGCCGGCTGCGGCGTTCATGTCTCTACCGGCGAACCTGCCCGCCATAACGGTATTCACCGCTTTTTCCTGGAGAAGGACGCCCATGTGTTATATGAAGAAAAACATGTGGGAAAAGGTAATGGTACCGGCATCCGCTCTATCGACCCGGTGACAGAGATCACCCTGGGCGAGAATGCCGAGCTGGAGATGGATTCTTTGCAGCTGGGCGGTGTTGACCGCACGCTGCGCCAGACCTCTGCTGTGGTTGGCAAGGGCGCTCATCTGATTATCCGTGAACGCATCTTGACTGATGGCGACCAAGAAGCCAAGACCGATTTTGTGGTAGAAATGCAGGGAGAGGATTCCAGTGTGAATCTTATCTCTCGTTCTGTAGCCCGTGGACATTCCCATCAGGCCTACCGCTCCCGCATTATCGGCAATGCTCCCTGCAGCGGCCATTCGGAGTGCGACGCCATCATCGTCGATGAGGGTACTGTTGATGCTGCTCCAGAGCTGTTGGCCAATGATGTCGATGCGGCACTGATCCATGAAGCAGCTATCGGTAAGATCGCCGGCGAGCAAATCATCAAGCTGCGGACCTTGGGGCTGACTGAAGAAGAAGCAGAGGCCAAGATTGTGGCCGGATTCCTCAAATAAGCAGCTTCTAGTGTTTGTTTTACAGACGAGATAGACTAGTTATGAAAAAAAGGGACGCTGTTAAAAGCGTCCCTTTTTTCATATTTGGGAAGAGGATTTTCACATTTTCGCTGTTATTTTCTTGCCAGATAGCCATTTATGTGATATTATTGCTCTATCAAGTGTTATCGTTTTAACATTTAATATAGAGATATCTAGGTTGTTTTTGGGGAGAAATTTGCTAATGAAGCAGAAAGACGGCGTGCTTCTGGATAATTTACCAGTATTGCAGCCCTATTATTTATTTGCCAGAGCTGCTGTTGGGCAGAGTAATAAGTTATCTTGTTTATCAATGCGCGCTAGCTAATAGGCGTCTGTCTGTTAGCTTGCGCTTTTTTATTTTCAGCTAAACTGGAAGTAAGGATATAAACAAATAATAGGAGGAATGACAATGAAGAGGAAATTGCTAATTATCCTGATGGCCTTGGGTCTGCTGGCGCTGCTACCAGCCACAGCATTGGCAGCCAATGGCGTTTTATCAGGAAACGGAGACGTCAATGATCCCTATATCATTGAAGATGAAGAAGATCTGGCCGCTTTCCGTGACAGCGTCAATAGCGGCAATACTTATGCAGGCCAGTATATTGAACTGAGGGCCAACAAGACCTATGATCTTTCTGGTCAGGCCTGGACGCCAATCGGCAATAGCGCTAGAGAAACCATTGACAGTGACACTAAATATTTTGCCGGTCATTTTGATGGCAAGAACGCCACTATTACTGGCTTAAATAACCAGGGATATGTGCCGATTAGCGATAGTCTCAAAGAAGGTGGAGTAGAACCTGACGAATACCTCTTTGGTTTATTTGGTTTTACTTCTAATGCTACTATTGCCAATCTGAATTTGGTTGATGTCAATATCGATGCTTCAATTGATGCTGATTCTAATGATGACAATGAGGCCTATGGCGATGGTGTGGCTGCTCTGGTTGGCTATAGCACCAATGCACTGACAGTAGATAATGTTGCTGTCAGCGGTACTATCAAGGGCTATGACAGCGTGGCCGGTATCGTCGGCCGGGCTTACGGTACAGAGACCAAGATTACCGACTGCATTAATGATGCGGATATTTCCCATACCAAAGCTAATGGTAAAGCCGGAGGTATTATCGGTATCGGCTCTCAGGATGCTGTAACCATTACCGTCACCAACTGCCATAATACCGGAGATGTAACTGGTGGTAATGTCGGCGGCATCATCGGCTATCTGGGCAATGTTACTACCGCACTCTTTGAAGATTGCTCTAATAGCGGCGCTATTACCGGCAATGTATCAGACGGCGCCTCCTATGTCGGCGGTATCGTGGGTTATGATTCAGGATTTAATAAAGAAAAACAGGTAACTTTCCAAAACTGCCTTAATAGCGGCACTATCACTGCTGAAATTAATAATGCCGGCGGTATCGCGGGTATTTTAGGCGGCAGTAATGATGCTGTTAACGCTCGTGAGTTTACTGGCTGTACCAATTTCGGATCTGTTAGCGGACAGGAAACCGCTGCTGGTATCGTTGCTAACAGCCAGGGCCAATTAACCGTGACTGATTGCCATAGTATGGGCAATATTAGTGCCCGTGATACTGCCGCTGGTATCGTCGGCCGAGCCGGAGGCGGACCGCTGACCATTGATAGCTGCACGGTTTCCGGCACTCTCAATACAACTAATACTGCGGTAACAAGTAATGGTTCCGATGTTTATAACGGTACGATGCGTGGTGTGGCGGTCGGAATGGTTAATTCCGTTACTACTACAGTCAAAAATATGAGCGATTATGGTGAATATGAGCTGATCGCTGATATTTATACTAATAAAAATAGCACAAGTGATGAGGTTTACACTTTAGAAAACTGCACTACCCAAAATACCATGCGCTGGATGAATAATGCCGGCTATATCGACCTGCGGCTTGTTAATTGCCAATTGGCAGGATTAGTGCAGAATGGCCGTGCTCTCCAGATTACTGCCGATGCTGATACTACTATCGGCGAACTGGTAGCCGGCGCTAAGTATGATTATGAGAATATGGCTGCTAAGTGGGCCAGCAATTCTACTGCTACAGTGAGAGTAGCTTCAGGTACCATGTTGACCGTGGCTACTGCCGAGGAATTCAGCGCCACTGAAGGGACCTATACTTATAGCGGTACTATAGTGGGTACTGATGCTACCTCTTATCTGAAT
>CALYAP010000070.1 GCA_944393575.1 uncultured Clostridia bacterium | reverse complement strand
TCATAAGTTTCCCGGTGGTTTTAGCGGAGAGGCCACACCTGTTCCCATCCCGAACACAGAAGTTAAGCTCTCCTACGCCGATGGTACTTGGGACGCCGGTCCCTGGAAGAGTAGGGCACTGCCGGGAGTAAGTTTTGAGGAGCTGATTACAGCTCCTCATTTTTTATTGCTTTACTATAGCTGAATTCTTTCTTCAACCAGATGACCTAAAGTTATTATCTGCGGCAGTTACTACAAGTTAGCTGTAAAAGAACCATTAATAAGTTATTTATCTTTTCATCACAGTTTGTTTGCCAGTGTTAGAGATATTGGTAAACATTAACTATTGGCTAACAAAGTTACTATTATGAGCAGAAAAACAAAGTAGCTGTTCTTGATAGCTACTTTTATTTATTAATTAGCAATAGGCAAAAAGTAATATTTGATCAGTAATAGATAAAAATTTATGTTAAATAAAAAATTTTTGTCAAAACCCTTGACTTGGAGCTAACTCTAAGTGCTATGCTGTTGTCATCAAGGAGAGCGGTGCTGCTAAAAGCAGTTGATAATTAAGCAACCTGATTAGAAGAACAGTGCAAATAAATAATTATCAGCATAAATCATTAGCGGCTGTACCTGTTGCACTGAAAATAAAATTATTATTGGTGGTAGCATTTCTGCCAACCTAGCGCTCAAAGTGATTTGCTGAGTTTGTCTATATCTGATATAGGTAAGCAAAGAAGATTATCAAGAAGATTGTCAATAATAAAGTAGTAAAATAATTAAACCAACACTAGTTGGTCAAAGGAGGCTATCAAAATGACATTTACCGTTGATGTTCCCACTAAAGTATTGTTTGGCGCAGGCCAGTTGAATGAATTAGGCAAGCAATCCCTACCTGGCAAAAAGGCACTGTTATTGATTTCCAATGGCAAATCGACCAAGGCTAACGGTTATCTGGAACGCACCGAGCAGCAGCTGAGCCAGGCTGGCGTTGAATATGCGATCTTCGCGGAGATCGAGCCCAACCCGCTCAAATCCACGGTGATGCGCGGCGCTGCCTTCGCTCGCGAGAATGGTTGTGATTTCATCGTAGCCTTAGGCGGCGGCAGTGTAATGGATGCTTCCAAGGCCATTGCGACCATGGCAACTAATGATGGCGATCTGTGGGATTATGTTGGCGGCGGCACTGGTAAGGGGCTTCCCTTCCCGAAGGCTCCGCTGCCGATTGTAGCTATTACCACCACTGCTGGTACTGGTTCTGAGGTGGATCAGTGGGGAGTCATTACTAATGAGGAAACTAATGAAAAGATCGGTTTTGGCGGACCGGATTCACTCTTCCCCGTACTGGCTATCGTTGACCCAGAACTGATGCTGACTGTCCCGCCGCAATATACAGCGTATCAGGGCTTTGATGCTCTGTTCCATAGCCTGGAGGTTTATATCAGCAAGTATGCTAACCTGATGAGCGATATGGTGGCGATCACCTCGATCAGGCATATCGCGGAAAGCCTACCGCAGGCGGTCAATAATGGCGCTGATCTCCAAGCCCGGGAGAAGATGGCCTTTGCCAATACTATTTCCGGTTATGCGATGGATTTCGGTTCCTGTACCAGTGAGCATTCGCTGGAGCATGCCATGAGCGCTTATCATCAGCAGCTGCCACATGGCGCAGGGCTGATCATGATTAGCAAGGCTTATTTCACCCATTTTGTCGAGGCGCATGCCTGTGACGACCGCTTTATCGAGATGGCTAAGGCTATGGGAATGCCGGAAGCCAAAGAGCCGATGGATTTCATCACTGCCCTGGCCAAATTGCAGGAGGCTTGCGGTGTAGCAGAACTGAAGATGTCGGACTATGGCATTAAGCCGGAAGAATTCGTCACTTTGGCCCGCAATGCCAAAGAGACGATGGGCGGACTTTTCACGGCAGACCCTGTACCGCTGAGTGAAGAAGATTGCGTCAAGATCTATCAGCAATCTTATAAATAGAAAGCCGCCGGAATTAGCAGGTGGCAGAGATGCTCAGACTGTTATCATGCAGCCTGTCAGGAAGGCAATTAAGCTGAGCAGCTAAAGGAAAGCAGCAACCGCTGAAACAAGGAGGAGATCATGATGAGTAAAAGTTTAGTGGCCTACTTTTCCCGCCGGGGAAAGAATTATACCAATAATGGCATTGCTGAGCTAAAAGAGGGCAATACCGAGATCGTTGCCAAGAAGTTGGCCGGGCTGACCGGTAGTGATCTTTTTGAGATCGAAACTGTTCAACCATATCCGGATGATTATCAGCAGACTGTAGCTGTTTCCCGTCAGGAGCTGGCAGATAACGCCCGTCCTCAGTTGAAGTCCCAGGTGGCAAATATGGCAGAGTATGATGTCATCTACGTGGGCTTTCCTAACTGGTGTGGCACTATGCCGATGGCACTCTTCACTTTCTTGGAGAGCTATGATTTCAGTGGCAAGAAGATCGCACCTTTCTGCACTCATGGCGGCGGTGGTACCGGCCGCGCCGAACACGATATCAAAAAGCTTTGTCCGCAGTCGGAGATCCTGCCAGCCCTGTCCATCAATGGCGACCGCGCAGCAAACGCTGATGAGGAAATTACAAAGTGGCTGGCTAAACGGGGACTGAAAAAGTAATCGATTCAACCGCAACTGTCAAACAGATCGGAGATCAAGATCTGCCGATAAGCCAATATTAGATAAAGCTACTAATATAATAGAAAGAAAATAAAGCAGCTTAAAAATTAGAATCACTAGCAAAGGAATATTACACAAAACAAAGGAGGCCGTTTCAATGGAACAAGTCACTTTACATAATGGTGTGGAAATGCCTATTCTGGGTTTAGGTGTTTATCAGGTGGAAGATCCCGCTGTTTGTGAGCAGTCGGTGCTGGCCGCCTTGTCTGCTGGTTATCGTTCGATCGATACTGCCGCTGCTTATCTTAATGAGGAGGCGGTCGGCCGCGCTATCAAGAAGAGCGGCGTGCCACGCGGTGAGCTGTTCGTTACCACCAAGCTGTGGATTCAAGACGCCGGATATGAAAGCGCCAAGCGTGCCTTTCAGCGATCTTTGGACCGTCTGGGATTGGACTATCTCGACCTTTATCTGATCCACCAGCCTTTTAATGATTATTATGGCGCCTGGCGGGCCATGGAAGAGCTCTATCATGAAGGACGTATCCGCGCCATCGGCGTCAGCAATTTTTACCCTGACCGCCTGGTCGATCTGATCGACCATAATGAGATCACGCCGATGGTCAACCAGATCGAGGCTCATCCTTTTTTCCAGCGGACCGCAGATCAGCAGCTGATGCAGCAGCGTGGTGTGGCGATGGAATCTTGGGGCTCTTTTGCGGAGGGCAAAAACAACCTCTTTAGCAACGAAACCCTGTGCGCCATCGGCGAGCGGCATCATAAGTCAGCCGCCCAGGTCACTTTGCGCTGGCTGGTGCAGCGCGGCATTATCTGCATTCCTAAATCCGTACATCAGGAACGCATCGAGGCCAATATCGATATTTTTGATTTCTCCCTCACCGATGAGGAGATGGCGCAGATCGCCGCCATGGATACCGGTCGCAGCAGCTTCCTTTCCCACTATGATCCGGAAACTGTCAGCTGGCTGGGCAATGTTAAATATGATATTTAAGCCAGTTGCCATGGCCTTTAAGTAAAAGGTCTGCAAACTAAAAGTAGTTTAAACATCTTAACATGTAAATGGGTAGAATTTGGCTGGACAACTATGCAGACCATAACCTGCTAGGAAGAAGGTGAGTTGGATGACAAAAAACATAGATTTAAGCAAAGAAAATTTGTTCCCAGTAGGAGAATTGTTCAACAGTGAGAATTTCAGCGGCCAGGTGTGGCTGAAGATGTTGACCCAAGACCCTTCTTGTCCAGTGGCCAATGTCACCTTTGCCCCGGGCTGCCGCAATAATTGGCATTGGCACCATGGCGGCCAGCTGCTATTGGTCACCGGTGGCCGCGGCTATTATCAGGAGTGGGGACAACCGGCCCGCGAGCTGCATCCCGGCGATGTGGTAGAGATCCCTGCAGAGGTCAAACATTGGCACGGCGCTGCTCCGGAAAGCTGGTTCTCCCATTTGGCGATAGAGCTGCACCCAGAGCTGGGTCCTGCTCAGTGGCTGGAGCCGGTTGCTGATGAGGATTACAGCCAGCTAAAATGATAAGGCTTAGGTAAAAGATATCACTGCCAAGAGAAAATTAGGGAGGTGTAGAGATGAACGCATCTGCAGCTTATCAGAATCCGTCCCAAGAGAAAAAACAGTACGCTTGTTTTTTCTGGGTCTCCCATGCTTCCCGTTGTGTGTCCTTTCATCCTGAGGAGGGCTTTGCCAAAGAGGGCTTTGCCAGCAACCGCGAGCTATGGCGGCAGCTGCATCGCCTGATCGCCTTAGGATATCTGGTGCAATAGACTGTTGATAAGAGGAGGAATATTGATCATGCAGCTTACAGAAACAGCAATGCAAAATTATCAGCTTTTATTTGCAAATCACAGTTCACGTCTTGATGAGACTGATCCGGAGTTTTTGCAGCTTTATGCTAATTTTACCTTTGGTGAGGCGCTGACCCATGGTCAGCTGGAGATGAAAACCCGTCTGATGGTCATTCTCGCCGCTTTGGTGGCGCGGCATGCCCTGAGTGAATACCGAGTGATGATGAACGCTGCTCTCAATGTCGGCGTTACCCCGGTGGAAATCAAGGAGATCGTCTATCATTCTGTTCCTTATGCCGGCAGCGCCTTTGTTTTTGATTTTATTCACGCTACCAATGATATCCTTGCCGAACGCGGCTTCTCCCCGTTGCAAGAGGGACAGTCCACCACCGACCAGCAGACCCGTTTCGAGAAGGGGCTGGCAGTACAGAAAGCCATTTGCGGTGATGAGGTTATTGACCAGCTTTACCAAAACTCACCAGAAGATCAGCAGCATATTCAGCGCTATCTTTCTGCCAACTGCTTCGGCGATTTCTATACCCGCGGCGGTCTGGATCTGCAGCAGCGGGAGTTGATGACTTTTATCATCATTGCCTCCTTGGGCGGTTGTGAGCCTCAGCTCAAGGCGCATATTGCTGCCAATGCTAACATGGGCAATGATAAGAAACTGCTGTTGGCTGCCTTGACTCAAATTTTGCCCTATATTGGTTACCCACGGACGCTTAATGCTATCAACTGTCTTAATGAAGTGTTGCCGGAGAAATAGTGGTACCGACTGAGGCCATAACTCCTACGCTGGAGATATATGGTAAAAGGATTGGCGGAAAGCAGGACATGATAAAATGAGAGGAGTGCCCGAGATGAAAAAGATGCCCAAAATATTAGTTTATTTGTTTGTACTAATGGTAGCCTTATGTTTAACTGCCTGTTCCAGTGGCCAGGAAGAGACCCCTCCTGCTGATAATGAGCAGCAGCAAGAGGTAACTCCGTCCCCTGATGAGCAACAGGAACCGCAGGCGGATAATAGCACGATTTTGGTAGCCTATTTTTCCCGCACTGGCAATACTGAGACAGTAGCTGGCTTGATCGCTGAGCAGCTTGGCGCTGATCTGTATGCCATTACTCCTGCTGAAGCTTATCCTGAGGATTATCAGCAGGCCTTGGAAATAGCTCAACAGCAACAGGATGACGATGCCCGTCCTGAGCTGGCTGATACCGATCTAGACCTTTCTGCCTATGATACTGTTTTTATTGGCTATCCGATTTGGTATGGTTATGAGCCGATGATTATCCGTACTTTCCTGGAGAGCTATGATTTCAGCGGCAAGACGGTGATTCCTTTCTGCACCAGTGGCGGCAGCACCATCAGCGCCAGCGAGCAGAGTATCGCGGCATTAATTCCTCAGGCTACATTGCTCGAGGGTATCACTATCAGCGGTTCCAGCGCTGCTGATGCCGGCGCAGAGGTCACCTCCTGGCTGACTGATTTGGGGCTATTGACCACCCAGGGAGAATAGCTTGATCTTTATTTTATCCTTAGGTTGTGCTGAGAATCCTGTCCCGGAATAACCCTCCCCGGGGCAGGCTCAGCAGAACTAAAAGAAAGTAAAACCATCGCCGAGAAAAGAGGTTTTGCAGATGAGTAAGAAGATACTGGTTTTTTCCGCCAGTCCGCGCCGCGGCGGCAATTCTGACCGCTTGTGCGACCGTTTTATTGCCGGTGTCAAGGCTGCCGGCCATAGTGTGGAGAAGGTCTTTCTCCGTGACCGGCAGATTAATTACTGCACAGGCTGCGGAATCTGCTCTGAACAGGGCAAACCCTGTCCCCAACATGACGATATGCCTGATTTGCTGCAGCGGATGATCGATGCCGATGTCATCGTTCTGGCCACTCCGGTCTATTTCTATACCATGAATGCGCAGATGAAGACTTTGATCGACCGCACCTGCTCCCGCTATACGGAGATCCGCAACAAAGAGTTTTATTTCATCGTCACTGCGGCGGATACCGATATCAGCGCTATGCAGCGGACCATCGAAGGTTTTCGCGGTTTCACCTCCTGCCTGCCCGGCGCTGAAGAAAAGGGGATCATCTATGGCGTAGGCGCCTGGAAGGTCGGCGAGATCGAACAGACCACAGCCATGGATGAAGCTTATCAGCTGGGAAAAGCGGTTTAAGATGAGTGTTTTTCCCATTGGTTTATGTTATACTGTTAGTAGAAGGAGTTGTTGGTGATGTCGATTACCGAAGTGAGCAAAAAATACGGTCTCTCCCCAGATACGCTGCGTTACTATGAGCGCATCGGCCTGATTCCGCCGGTGCATCGTACTGCCGGTGGTGTCCGTGATTATACTGAGAATGATTGCAATTGGGTCGAATTTATCAAATGCATGCGTGGAGCAGGTATTCAGGTGGAAGCACTGATTGATTATGTGTCACTTTTCCAGCAGGGTGAGGCAACAGCTGAGGCGCGCAAGCAGATTCTTATCGAGCAGCGGGACCAATTATTGGAACGCTTGCAGGAGATGCAGGCCACCCTGGATCGGCTCAATACCAAGATCGAGCATTATGAGGAGATCATCATTCCCGCTGAAAAGCAGAACAATTTTTATAAATAAGCATGGCCTTAATAATAGTGATAAAAAGCCTCCAGCTTTGAACATCAGTGCTGGAGGTTTTTATCTGTCGGCAGGATTAGTTGATGGTTGAGCATTAAGTGCCCTGCCTTCATCGCTTTTGCCTGGAATCCCTGGCTTATTGCTGCCAGTACGCCGCTCCTGGAGTTTAGCATTGATTTTTCTGGCTTTGCTGCGGTGATAGAGATAGAAGCCGCACCAGATCAATAATGCTGTTACAATGGCAATTATAAAAAAAGAGCGCTCGCATCTACACCATGGTTGAAGGGGATCCAATCAGCGCTTATAGTATAGCAAAAGCCACTTGCTTTGTCTGCTGCAACAAGGTAAGTGGCTTATTTTTAATGTTTAAATGCTTTTTGCTGAGTAATATTCTTCAGGCTAATATTCACCGGCCTGCCAATAGCTGCAGCAGCTGTTGACTGCGGCTTCCACCAGCTCACGGTAATGAAGATCCCAGAAGACCATATCCGAGCGGTTATCTAAAAAGAGATATTCCAGCAGTATCCCTTCTGCTCCCCGGCGCAGCTGCGCCTTCATCTCATCATTATAAACTTTGTAACGATAAGGCGCTAGGGCATAGCCGCCAGTCTCGCGGAGGATAAAATAGTAGTCCCGTCCGGTATGATGATTATCATTGGTCCACCGTTTATACATACCGTTGCCGATCAACCCGCTATTGCTGTTATCAGCATACCAGTCCAGCGAGACGAATTGTTCTGCTACTGCCTCGGCCCAGGTATTATCCGCCAGTACTGAGGTGTAGATCTGAAAGCCGCTGCCGCCGCCACTATTAAGGTGATTGGAGATTAGATAAGAAGCACCGCTGCGGTAGAGCGAATCCACTCGTGCCCCGGCTAGATAAGGGTTATCTTCTGCCTCCATACCGCCTGCGATGCTCATATCATCGCGGGAGAGGGTGACTTTGAAGCCGCGCTGTTCCAGCAGTTTTGCCATATAGCTTGCTGAGCGCAGGTTTTCTTCTGCCTCGACATAGCCATCAGACACTGCGCCAGTATCAGTACCGCCATGGCCAACATCGATAAAAATATCATAATAGCCTGCCGGCAGAGTGCTGACTTCCTCTATCGTCAGCGTCAGCAATCCTTCCTGGCCGCTGAATGTCCAGTGCTGGCGTATGCCGTCGCGTGGCAGGGTATAGCCCTCCAAAGCGATAAAATCCTCGTCAACGCTGATCAACTGGTCTGCTGTGGCAAAGGTATAGCTCCCCGCTGCCAGCTGATAGAGACAGAGTCCTTGGTTGACCTGATCGCCACAGATCACCTCCTGGCTATCCGGCTGCTCTGCACCCGCCTGCTCTTGCTCGGCCGGCGGTTGATAGTATAGTGTTAGCTGGCGCAACCAGCCATTGTATTCCTCTGGATCGTTTTCTTCTATCCATAATAAGGCATGCTCGCCATAGACGCAGAGGTCATAGAGCGGCACAACGGTAGTATCACCTGCAGTGGAACTGCTTTCCCAGGAGGAGAGCAGTCCACAGCCACCCAGCAGTACTAGGCTTAGCGCAAGCAGCAGTATCAATTTAGTCAGTAAGCGGTTCATAATTAGAGTATACCATAAATAGACTTTATTTAGTATTCTTTCCCTCTTTTCTGCGGGGAAAAGAACAGTCTATGCCGTAAAATCTCATTGAAATATCAGTCGAAATCTGCTATAATTTTTGAATATGAGTTAATGACAGGAGACTATGATGATGCCAAGGGCTTGGGATTTTCGCAAACTGGGACGCGACGCGCTCGCCGGAAACTGGATGATGGCGATCCTGGTGACCCTGCTCGCTATCATTCTCGGAGCGCTTAGCTTGGGCAATGGTTTCCACTTCACTATCAATCTCACGATCAATGAGCAACCACAGGGAATCTGGTATTATTTCCCGCATGGTTTTTGGTGGTCCTTTTATTCGTTGATCGTCTTTTTTATTGGCGCAGCGGTGGAGCTGGGCCTGCACTCATATTTTATCAATTTGCAGCGCAAGGATGATTCCGGTGTGGAAAATCTCTTTCAGTATTTTTCCATCTTTGGCCGCGCTTTATTATTGCGCTTATATATGTGGCTGCTGATTTTCTTGTGGTCATTATTGCTGGTGATCCCAGGAATCATTGCTGCTTACCGCTACTCAATGGCGCCTTATCTGATGAGCCAGAACCGCGAGCTGACAGCTACCGAAGCGGTCAATCTTTCCAAACAGATGACTTATGGTCATAAGGGCCGGTTGTTCTGCTTGGATATCTCTTTCATCGGCTGGATTATCTTAGGAGGCATCACCTTTGGCTTGGGAATGTTAGTAGTGATCCCCTACATTCTCTCCTCTCGGGCAGCATTTTTCCTGGATTTGAATTATCATTATCAGCAGGAGCATGCCGAGCAGCAGCCGATAGGATAAAAGATTAAGTTTCGCATCATAGATTAGCGCTCAAGCTGGCCCTCTATGCTGAGGACAAGCTGATAATAAATGCTTGGGGGAAATGGGCAATGGAAACTGCTTTTGATTCGCAAAAGTATATGGAGCTGCAGACAAAATATATCCGCGAACGTATTGAGCGTTTTGATAATAAGCTCTATCTGGAGTTTGGCGGCAAGCTCTTCGATGACTTTCATGCTGCCCGGGTACTGCCGGGTTTTGACGCTAATGCCAAGATCAAGCTGTTGATGGAGCTGAAGGATATTACCGAGATCATCTTTGCTATCTCTGCTCCGGCTATTGAACATAATAAAATGCGCGCCGATATGGGCATCACCTATGATATGGACGTGCTGCGGCTGATAAAAAGCCTCACTGCTCTGGGCCTTTCCATCAATTCCGTTGTCATCACCCAATACAGTGACCAGCCCTCGGCGATGCTTTTCCATAATAAACTAGTTTCCCGTGGCATCAAGACGTATTTTCACCGCTTGACCAAGGGGTACCCTACTGAGGTTGATACCATTCTTTCAGATGAGGGCTATGGCGCTAATCCTTATATCGAAACCACCTGTCCACTGGTAGTGGTAACAGCTCCCGGCCCAGGCTCCGGAAAGCTCTCTACCTGCCTGTCGCAGATCTATCACGAGAGCAAGCGCGGCATTAGCGCCGGTTATGCTAAGTTTGAGACTTTCCCCATCTGGAATCTGCCATTGAAGCACCCGGTCAATCTGGCCTATGAAGCCGCTACCGCTGATCTACGCGACGTCAATATGATTGATCCTTATCATCTGGAGCAATACGGTGTGACAACAGTCAATTATAATCGTGATATCGAGGCTTTCCCGGTAGTCAAAACAGTCCTTAGCCGCGTCCTGGGTGAGGATGTCTATCATTCCCCTACGGATATGGGCGTTAATATGGCCGGCTATGCCATCACTGATGATGCTGCTGTCCGCGCTGCAGCCAATCAGGAAATCATTCGTCGCTATTTTAAGGCCTGCTGTGATGCACGACAAGGACTGATCGATAGCGATATTCCGGAGCGAGTTGAGCTGATTATGCAACAACTGGGCTTGCGCGAGGAAGATCGGCCAGTCGTGGCAGCAGCCCGCGATAAACAGGCACAGCGTCAGGTGCCGGCAGTTGCTTTCCAGCTACCAGATGGACGTATTACCACCGGACGGGCCTCTTTTTTGATGTCAGCCGCGGCTTCCGGCGTTATCAATGCTATCAAGGCTCTGGCTGGCATTTCTGACCATATCTTGCTTTTGCCCTTGGCGCTCCTGGAGCCGATTATGAAGATGAAGCATGATATCCTCCATGTCCGTGATAGCTCGCTGACTTTGGAAGATGTATTGATTGCCCTTTCACTGTGTGAGGCTACCAATCCTACTGTCTCGATGGCAATGGAGCAGTTGGCTAATCTGCGCGGATGCGAAGCGCATTGTTCGGTGATGATGGAGCCCACTGATGAGGCCATGCTGCGGCGTCTGGGGGTCAATGTCACCTGCGATCCGGTCTATGCAGAAAAGGCTATTTATCAGGAGTCACCATCAGCCTAAACAGCCTTTTATGCTTTAGAAAAGTCTTTTGGACAGGATCGCTATTGACGATCCTTGTATATATCTGACAAAAAACTCCCGTACTTGCACGGGAGTTTTTTATTTTCGGGTTGTTTTGTTTGAGTCCAGACAACCGGTACTGTCGTTTAGCAGATGTTAGGGCTCAGCGCTGATCTGTTTTGTATCAGTGCTAGATAGGCCTGCCACTATAATTTAGCTAGTAACGCTCACCTAAAAGCCAGCTGACTTTAGCTGATTGCTATTGAGCAGATAAAACCGCTTTTTAATTCTCTCCACTATTTTGACTGTTAGGCCATGCTAGACCTGCACCAGATGATTGTACTCATTGACATGGATGATCTTGGGAGTGTGTGCATCGGCTTCTTCCTCTGTCATCTGCGCATAGCACATGATGATCAGCAGGTCACCCGGCTGCGCTAGACGGGCTGCAGCGCCATTGAGACATACTACCCCGTCGCTGCCTTTCATCGTATAGGTGGCAAAGCGGGCGCCGTTGTTGATATTGACTACTTCTACTTGTTGGAATTCTCGGATACCGGCAGCTTCCAGCAGCTTTTCATCGATGGTGATACTTCCTGCATAGTTAAGATTAGCGTCAGTGACTGTGGCGCGGTGGATTTTGGCAGCCAACATAGTTACGAGCATCTTGATCCTCCCTGCTTTTTGGCTTATTATTTACGATATTTATCAGTATATTCCTGGAGCTGCACCGGCATATTGGCGAGGATGATTTTGGTCATCTCTTCTGGACTCATCCGCATATCGCCGCTCAGCCAATGCATGACCATACCTTTAGCACCAAAGGAGAAGAAGAGCAGGGCGTCCCATTGCTCTGTGTTCATTCTACCGGAAGCACAGTGCATCTCGATATCCTGTACCGCGTTGATCAAGCCGTTTTCAAAAGGACCGGGGATGGTATTTTGATAATAACCGCCCAGCAATACGCTGGAATAGAAGGAGCGGTATTGGGAGATAGTTTTTAAAGCAGTGAGGAAATAGTCATACAGGGAATACTTTTTGGTAAAGGCAAGTTTCGCTTTTTCATTGTTTTTGGCGAAGATCCAATCTACCATATCCTGTTTATTTTTAAAGTTATAATAGAAGGTTTGTCTGCTTAGTCCAGCCTTTACCGTCATGTCGCGTACATCGATTTTATCCAAAGGTGCTTCTTCTAATAGATCCATGAGAGCTTGTACCAAGAGTTGTTTCGCTTGTTTCTTAACCATTTTCGGCCTCCTCTGTTAGTTGACGGTAGATGAAACGAGTATCAAACATAGTGCTTATTATATCTTAATGCGGGGAAAAAATAAAGATATGCGGGGGGAATTTTTTTTGTGCCAAAAATACATAAATATGTATAATATTCGCCCATTGTTCCTGTTTAAATAGTTGCAGCGTAATTTTTTGACGTAAAAATTGCATTTTCCTTCTAGTGTCACAAAGATTTCATTTATATCTCATTTAGCTTTCAAAAAGAAAGCCCCCTCTGTAAAAAAGAGGGGGCTTTACTGGTTGGTTATTTACGCCTAGATGCCCAGATAGGTACGAGGATTAGTATGGTCACCGTTGAGTCTGACTTCAAAGTGGAGATGGTTGCCGGTGCTGTTGCCGGTAGTACCGACATAGCCGATGATATCTCCGGC
>CALYAP010000069.1 GCA_944393575.1 uncultured Clostridia bacterium | reverse complement strand
AAAAAACTGTTCGCATTGCGAACAGTTTTTTAATGGAGCGGGCAAAGGGATTCGAACCCTCGACTTTCACCTTGGCAAGGTGACACTCTACCACTGAGTTATACCCGCAGAACTGGTGCCCCGGGGCGGAATCGGACCACCGACACGGGGATTTTCAGTCCCCTGCTCTACCAACTGAGCTACCGAGGCTAATGGCGACGCAGAAGGGGCTCGAACCCTCGACATCCAGCGTGACAGGCTGGCACTCTAACCAACTGAGCTACTGCGCCATACATGGTGGGCGATGACAGGTTCGAACTGCCGACATCCTGCTTGTAAGGCAGGCGCTCTCCCAACTGAGCTAATCACCCGCGATGCAAGGAACTTTTTATCATGCCCATTTAACTCTTAATCGCGGCAGCTTGTTTATTATAGCCTAAGGTTTTTGGTCTGTCAAGATGTTTTTTAAAAATTTTGTTGCTAAATATTTTTTCCTCTGTATAGCAATTAGACATTTTGGAGAATCTATACAAAAATATATTTTTTGCTGCCCGGCTGAGGAGGAGGTATTCTATGTTAGATAAAAACGATAAGGATATGAAACGTTTTGCCGGAGTGCAACGGATCATTGTTTTCTCGATAATGATTGTGGCTTTGGTCGTTGTGGCGGCTAATTTTTTGCCTCAAGTAGGAAACGATACCGATGTCGGGGTAAGTATCCTGGAACCGGCGACAGAAGTGCGCAATGAAGATAGTAGCCTTTTTGGTAATATTAAAATTACCGCTGATGATGGCTTTAGTTTAGAATATGCACAAGTTTTGATCAATGGAATCGCTTTTGGTAATTTTAAAGATGGCGAGATCTTGATCCGGGTATATCCTGGTGATGTCGTCAGTATTGATGGTAGTGCATATCAGCGCGAACTGGGTTTTCATGTAACCTCTGTATCTTCCAATATCAGCAAGGATTATGTTTCTACTAGTTTAACTACCAATGGAGATATCGTTGATGTGGGAATAATAGTATTTAAATAGTTGTGGTACTTTCTTCCTTGTAGTATAATAACAATAAATTAAATGCAGTTTAGTCCACGAGATTAGACTATGTAGGGGGAAGGGAGTTATGGAAGAACGGAAACAGATCCCCAATGATGCTACTAGTAGAAAAGTAGCTAAAGCTGCGATCTTAATGGCTATTAGTGATAGCCGTGAGGAAGAACGTCGCCTCAAGGAAGAAAAAAATGCTGAGGGCATGAAGCTAGCAGCAATGGATTTTGGCGGTGAAGCCCTGACCTCGGTGCCAAAAATCATTGAGCGGGCAGTAGTAGGAAGTAAAAGGGAAGGGGTCATTCTGGACGGCCACGCTGAGGAGGGTGCAGTAGCTGGTGCAGCCCATGAGGTTATCTCACAGGTGCTATCGCGTTCTATCGGGCTGAATTTTGGCGGCAAGATAGGAGTGGCCCGTATGGGTGGGCATCTTTGCGTGGCTGCCTTTTTCGCTATTGGGATGATCCACTTGGATGATGTTGCCATAGCTGTTTCGCATCGTGCCGTAGAGGAGATGAAATGATGACCGCTAAGCAAATAGCGATAGATGGTCCAGCCGCCGCAGGCAAAAGTACTTCTGCCAAACTGGTGGCCAAAAGATTGGGATACTTATATATTGATACAGGAGCTATGTACCGCGCAGTAGCTCTGATGGCTATCAGAGAGGGCATAGCCTTTGATGATGCGCAGGCGTTGACCGATCTAACCAAGCGGACTGATATTCGCTTGGAGAGTGAAGGCGATACTTATAAAGTTTTTGTCAATGGTGAGGATGTCAGTGCAGCGATTAGGCAGCCCGAGGTGGGTAATGCTGCTTCCCCTATTTCTGCGATAGAAGGAGTGCGCCAAGTTCTCGTACAAAAACAACAGGAGATGGCTGCTGCCTGTCCGGTAGTAATGGATGGCCGGGATATCGGCACGGTGGTATTACCTAATGCTGATTGCAAGGTGTTTTTAACTGCAGCATCCAGAATAAGGGCTGAACGGCGGGCGCTTGAGCTCCAACAAAGGGGTTTGGCTGCCGATATCGATGAAATAGAGGCTGATATTATTGAGCGCGATCATCGGGATAGCAACCGTACCCACTCGCCGCTGAAACAAGCAGAGGATGCCCATTTATTAGACAGCAGTTCTTTAGACATTGATAAAGTAGTGTCAATAATCATGCGTTGGGCAGAGGAGAAAAAGTAATGTCTTTTTATATGGTGGCTAAATTTTTGACAGGCATCGTGTTGCATCTCAATGGTGCTAGGGTAATAGGCAAAGAGAATATCCCTCAGGATAAGTCTTTAGTGATCATCTCTAATCATACTAGCTTTGGTGATCCTCCTGCAGTTTCTTATGCCTTTGACCGGCCGATAACTTATATTGCCAAAGAGGAGTTTGCCAAAAATATTTTTACTAAGTTATTGTTTGGTGCTGGCGGAGTTATTTTTTTGAAGGCTAAAGATTCTGAACTAACTGCCATGCGTACCGCTATTAATACTTTGAAAGAGGGAAAAACGATATGCATTTTCCCTGAAGGAAAAAGAAATTTTGACCAGAAGATGACTGAATTCAAACCAGGAGCTGCCTATATTGCTTATCGCGCTGGGGTGAAAGTTATTCCTGTAGCAGTAATTAACGCTGGTGATTATTGGCGTTTTTGGCGGCGGAATATTATTATCAATGTGGGCGAACCGATTATCCTGGACAAAAATACTAAATTGGATCAAGCCTATCTGGATCACTATAATGAAGTTTTTGAGCAAAAAGTAAAAGAACTTTTTGCCGAAAATAAGGCTATTATTACTAAAGAAGGCAAAAAAATGCGTAAGGTGCCCAGAAAACATAGATAATGTTTAATAAAATTCCTCCTGTAAGCAGGATTTATCGGTTATATGGCGAAAAAATAAAAATTACGGTGATTTATATTTAGTAGGAGTATTTTGACTATGATTGTCAAGACTGCCGGTGGCTCTGGTTTTTGCATGGGAGTAAAGAGAGCTATGGATTTAGCTTTAGCCGCGGCAGATGCAAGAGGCCAAATTTATTCTCTTGGGCCCTTGATTCATAATCCTCAAGAAATTGCCCGCTTAGCAGATAAGATAGTTCCGGTAGAGTCTTTGGCCGAGATTATTGAACGTCCAGCTACCGTTATTATTCGTTCTCATGGTGTTCCGCCGCAGTTAATGGCTGAAGCCCAAAAGCTTGGCTTAGACGTGATTGATGGAACATGCCCTTTTGTCAGAAAGGCTCAGGAAAAAGCTGTTGAATTTATCAAAGCTGGTTATTGTCTCTATATTTTAGGCGATGCGGCTCACCCAGAAGTAGTTGGTATTCAGGGGTATGCCGGTGGTAAAGCCAAGATCATTGCTTCGGTGGAGGAAGCGCAGGAGGCACCCTTAGCCAAAAAGATCGCTTTAATTGCCCAAACCACTCAGAAAATAGAAACATTTGAGCAAGTATCAAGAGCCCTGGCGCAAAAAACAGAGGATTTTGTTTCATTTAATACGATTTGTAATCATACGCGGATCAACCAGGAGACAACTAAAGAGCTGGCCAAGACGGTCGATGCTATGATTGTCATTGGCGGATACAATAGCTCAAATACTAAAAAACTGGCACAAATATCTAAAGAGGCGAATATTGATGTATATCATGTAGAATCTCTTGCCGATTTGGATTTAAATATTGTGCGGGAGTATGGCAAAGTAGGGATCACTGCTGGAGCCTCGACCCCGGAACATATTATTGAGGAGGTAGTAAAAAGAATGACTGAACTGGAAAAGATGGAAAATGTGGTGGACAAGAACACAGAATGCACTTGCGGCTGTGAGAACAAACAAGAAAATTGTGAGCCAGAGGCTCTTGACCAAGCTGCTGAAACAGCAGCTGAATATAAGGAACCTGCAGGAGATGGAGCCACTACTGATGAGGCTATCGATGAAGAGCAGGCAGCTATCGATGCCTTTACCCAAGAATATGGCGATATGAAAGAAATTCGCCGTGGGGCTCGCGTCAAAGGTGTTGTTGTCCAGGTAAAAGATGATGAGCTTTTAGTCGATATTGGTGGCAAGAGCGAAGGTGTTTTGAGCGCTAGTGAGCTGAGTGCTGATGATGCTAAAAATATCCATGAGCGCTTTAAAGTAGGCGATGAGATCGATGTTTTGATCTTGCGTAAAGAAAATCAGGAAGGATACCCAATTCTCTCTAAGCGCAGAGTAGATCAGGATATCGCCTGGGATCGTCTGGCTCAGCTGAAAGAAGAAAAGGCTGTGGTGACTGGTACTGTTACCGATGTAGTCAAGGGCGGAGTCCTAGTAGATGTTGGACTGCGCGGCTTTGTTCCAGCTTCTTTGCTTTCTCTGGGCTATGTGGAAGATCTCTCCACCTATATTGGTAAACAGTTAGATATGAAAATTATCGAATGCGATAAACATAGCAATAAACTGGTTCTTTCCGCTAAAGCTGTTTTGCGGAAGGCTGCTGCTGAGCAAAAGGAAAAGACTTGGGCTGAGATTGCCGAAGGACAGACCAGAAAAGGTATTGTTCGCCGCCTGACTAATTTCGGTGCTTTCGTTGATATTGGTGGGGTTGATGGTTTGCTCCATGTTTCAGAGATGGCTTGGTACCGTGTCAATCATCCTTCTGATCTGCTTAAAGAGGGTGATGAGATCGAGGTTTATATCCTTGGTGTTGATCCTGAAAACGAAAAGATTTCCCTTGGGCTCAAGCAACTGTGCCCCAATCCATGGACCTTGGCTGCTGAAAAATATCCAGAAGGCAGTATTATTGATGCCAAAGTGATGCGTACTACTAATTTTGGTGCTTTCTTGGAAGTAGAGCCTGGCGTGGAAGGTTTGGTTCATATTTCGCAGATGGCTAATTATCGGGTAGGAAAAGCTGAAGATATCGTTAAACCTGGAGACGTTGTCAAGGTTAAAGTCCTTTCTGTAGATCCAGAAGCGAAGAGAATGAGCCTTTCTATCAAAGCTGCTCTTCCTGAAGAAGAGCAA
>CALYAP010000068.1 GCA_944393575.1 uncultured Clostridia bacterium | reverse complement strand
GATAAATCATGAGACATAAAACCTATTATATCAAAAGGAAAAAGCCTGCCATCATTGCCGATAGCAGGCTTTTTCTGTTGGTGGAGACGAGGGGGATCGAACCCCTTACCTCTTGAATGCCATTCAAGCGCTCTCCCAGGTGAGCTACGCCCCCATACACGCACCAATTATTATACTTGATTGTTTCAGCCTTGTCAACTAAAAATCGTTCCCTTGGTTGATTTTTTATTATGGGCAGCGTTATAATAGCAGTAGAGTTGCTTTTCCTGGTTATCAGGCCGCTAAGCAGCTGATTTTGCCGTAGAGGAGGAGCTATATTTATGGTTGATCATGTGGATTATCAGCAGATCATTGCTGATGCGGTAGATGTATTTCATAATGGCTTTGCCTGCTCAGAATCTGTCATCTATTCCCTGCGTAAAAATTTTGGCTGGGACGAGCTATCCGATGACGCTATCGCTATGAGCACTGGTTTCCCCTGGGGACTGGGGGGCGCGGGCTGCTTGTGTGGTGCTGTGGCCGGCGGCACTATGTGCCTGGGCTATGTTTTTGGCCGGAGGACACCAGGAGACCCCTGTGCTGCGCGTTGTCAGGAGCTCACTTGGGAATTTGCCCGTACCGTGCAGCGGGAGATCGGCTCCACCTGCTGTGGCAAGCTGATCGAAGAATTCCCCGACCGCAACGCACCTGAGCGTAAGGATAAATGCACCGGCATTGTAGCTTGCTGCGCTAAAACTGCTGCGGAAATTATTGTCCGGGAGTGCGGTCTGCACGCTAGCAATTAGGATAGAAAATAGCAAAGATAGTTAAACGAGCACGGAAAAGCTTTTCCGTGCTCGTTTTCTATGACAGTAGATAATCTTAATTAGCAGTTAGCCAAACACCTGGCTTTATCTGGTATCGCGGGTTTGATCTATTGCTGCTACTAGGGATATTGCCTGCGACTTTGCAACTAATATTTATTAAAGGTACAAATTTGTAACAAATCTTTGTTTTTTCTGTATATATTATATGAAAGATAAAAATGGAGATTAGTTTAGTACCGTAAAGATTTTTATTGGGGGGATAATGATGACAAAAGCAAAATGGCTGCTTCCTCTTGGCGTGGCAGTGGCAGTAATTGGTTTTCAATATTTGGATTTTTTCCTAGCTGATTTAACTAGGAAGGCCGCAGTTACTACCTTTGCCGTCAGTTGGGCTATTGTGTGGAATATTGTTTGGCAGCTGGCTGTTGGCATAGCATTGGCTAGGCCTAACTGGTTTAAACGGGGGCTAACTGCTCCTAAGCTGCAAATTTCTTTCCCGCATCTTATCGTAACGCTGCTCCTGCTGTGTTTTGCTGTTTATTGGCTTCTGTGGGGATATGGCAGCTGGCTAGTATGGACCACTAGGTTTGGCGCCGGGATTATTTGGCTATTTGTGGGCTATTTTCTGGCTAGAACGCTAAGAAAAGAGGAACGAAACCAGGAGAGCTAATATCGAATAATTGCTATATCTTTATTTTACTGCTGTTGGAGGGCACTCTTTTGCTGTGTATCATTAATAATGCTAGCTTTAAAAGATGATTAAATAGTTCAAAAGCGCCGGGATTTTCCCGACGCTTTTTTGTTAGATACTTCTTTGTGTTATTGTTATATTAAGAAAATGGCTGCTTGCATCCTCAATCCTTGCGCGCGCACTCGCTGGCGCGGCTGGTGAGGATATCCAGGCCATGCCCTAGCGAAGGCAGTAAATATTCCAGCGTTTCCCGCACTGCCTTAGGGCTGCCAGGGAGATTGATGATCAGCGTGCTGCGGCAAATCACCGAGGTAGCACGGCTAAGCATGGCCCGCGGGGTGATCTGCATACTGTAAGCACGCATCGCCTCCGCTATTCCTGGCACCAGACGGTCTGCCACCGCCAAGGTGGCCTCTGGCATGCAGTCGCGCGGAGAAAAGCCGGTTCCGCCAGTGGTGAGGATCAGATCGATCTTTCCGCTCTCGCTCCAACGGCGTAGCTGGTCGGTGATCTGCTCTTGCTCATCTGGCAAAATCAGATAATCACCCACCTGATACCCGGCATTTTCGATAATTTGCTGAATCAGGGGGCCGCTCTCATCGACCCGTTCTCCTCTAGAACCTTTATCGCTGGCAGTCAGTATTGCTACCCGGTAGTGAAATTCCGCCATCATGATTCTCCTTATTATATTCTCGCTGATGCCTTATCATTAGCGCCTGGTGGTTATTTTATTCCCCTTGGCTGATGATTTCCATCTCATCGCCGGCTTTGATCCTGCCGCCATGGATAACACGGGCAAAAACACCTTCTCTGGGCATAATGCAATCGCCCATTTGTTGATAGATAGCGCAGCCATGGTGACATTCCTTGCCGATCTGCGTCATTTCCAAAATCACATCATTGCATTTGAAGCGGGTGCCGATCGGCAAGCTGCTGAAATCGATACCCTCCACGACCAGGTTTTCGCCAAAGGCACCATGGTCCACCTTAGCGCCGCGGGCACGAAACGCCTCGATCTTGTCGTATGAGAGCAGACTTACCTGACGGTGCCATTTACCGGCATGCGCATCATTTTCCAGACCAAACTCTTCGAGGAAGAGTCCCTCTCCCTGGTCCTTTTTTTGGATGCCTTTGATATCGCTGCGGCATACAGCAATCACCTTTCCCATCTTCTCCTCCTTATGCCCAGTTATTATTGGCCTATCTGGGCGTGGCCATTGTTGTCATTATTATCCTCCGATGCGGTACATCCCTTTGCCTTCGGTTTCCTCCGGGTGCTCGCTAAAAGCATGATGAGCCGGCTTGTTGAGCACCGCCTCGCTGATGATGGTTTGCAATTCTTCTTTGCTGGCGCCGGCACGGAGCGGCGTTTTCAGATCCACTCCATTGTCATGAGCCAGGCACAGCTTGAGCGTACCGTCGGCAGTTAACCGCAAGCGGTTGCACTGCTGGCAGAAGCAATGGCTGAGCGCATCGATAAAGCCAATTTTGCCCTTAAATCCTTCTATGGCATAATAATGAGCCGGACCATTGCCTATTTTGCCGTTGTCTTCGCGTAGCGGACCAAAAACGGCTGCTAATTGCTCACGAATACGGTCGGCGGGGATCCCTTGATATTGGGCTGCTAAACCGATCGGCATCAGCTCGATGAAGCGTACTGCCTGCACCTTTTCCCGTGCTAATTCGGCGATGTGCGGCAGCTCCTGATCATTGACTCCTTGAATCGGCACGCAGTTGATCTTGAGCGGGATATTGCTGGCTGCTGCCAAGTCCAAAGCCTGCAGTGCCTTGTCCAGTCCATCGCGGCGGGTCAGCTGGCGGAAAGTCTCGGCGTCGAGCGTATCGAGGCTGAGATTGATGCCATCCAGATGGCATTGCTGAAAATCAGGCAGCGCTTGCGCCAGTTCCAGGCCATTGGTAGTGATGGTGACCTGCTCCACGCCTGGCATCGCTTTGAGTTTTTTGATGAAGGAGACTGCATTCCAGCGCACTAATGGTTCGCCGCCAGTGATCTTGAATTTGCAGATGCCTAGCGCAGTAAAGCTCTCACATAGTGAGAGCACTTCTTCCAGCCGCAGGATATCATCATGAGCTAGCGGCTCAACACCGCTTTCCGGCATGCAGTAACGGCAGCGCAGATTGCAGCGGTCGGTAATCGATATCCGCAGATAGTCGATATTTCTTCCATAGCGGTCAATCATTTAGCTTCTCCTTTGCGGATAAAATGGCCGCTCTTGCCGCCGTCTTTTTCGTAAAGGGCGATGGAGCTGATTTCCATGGCGCGGTCGACAGCTTTGCACATATCATAAATGGTCAGCAGGGCAGTAGCCACGCCGGTCAGGGCTTCCATTTCCACGCCGGTTTTGCCGCTGGTCTTCACGGTGCAGACAGCTTCGATCTCGCAGCTATCTGCATGCATGATAAATTCGACGCTGCTTTTATCGAGCATCAGCGGATGGCAGAGCGGGATCAGCTCACTGGTTTTCTTGGTCGCCATGATCCCAGCGATCTGCGCCACACCTAAGACATCGCCTTTTTTGGCGCGCCCTTGTTCGATCAGCTCAAAGGTTGCTGGCAGCATCTTGATCCTGCCGCCGGCAGTAGCGATGCGCTGAGTGATATCTTTGGCTCCTACATCGACCATGATGGCATTGCCATGGGCATCGATATGATTGAGCTGTTGCTTGGTTTGGTCAGCCATAAATGCTCCTTTCGCCTGCTTGGAAGTTGTCAGGGGAGTTGTTGTGCTGCCGCCGTTAAGCTGCTGACTGTTGGCTGCTGGGAGCTAAGTAATAAGATATTCTCCGGAGCAATGCCCAAATATTGCGGCAACTGCTCAGCATATTCATAGCGTCCATACAGCCACCAGATACGCGGCGGCTTATCAACATTCTCTACTGTGGTGAAAATAATATTCTTTTCAAAAGGGCTTTCTGATCTATTGATCAAATGACAGGGCAGACGGTTATCCTCCGGCATTCCTTCCTGCCAGGGATAAAAATCATGCGCCCGAATGCCGATATAATCAAAATTCTCCGGGAATGGTGGTTTCACCTTTAGCCGTATCTGCCAGTCAATGGCTTCCACAGTCTGGTCATCCAGCCGTTGGGCCCGGGAAAAGTTTTTGCAGCCAGTCAGTCTGGCCACTGATAGCCGCTGCGGATCAGCAAAGATCTCTTTGGTATTGCCGGAGCTGACTGCTTGTCCATGGTCGATCACCAGCAGTTTGCTGCAGAGGCGGTAGACCTCATCCCGGCTGTGGGTGACCATGATCACGCTGCCTGGATAACCGCTGAGCATTTCCAGGAGCTCCTCCTGCAGCTGATCCTTGAGATAAGCGTCCAGCGCGGAGAACGGTTCATCGAGCAGCAATGCCTCTGGGTCATAGGCCATGATTCTGGCCAGCGCCACCCGCTGCTGTTGGCCGCCTGATAGCTGAAGGGGATAGCGTTTAGCTAAACCATTGAGCTGAAAACGCTCGATCATCTCGTCGATGATCGACTGCTTGTCCCCTTTGACTCTTTCTAGGGCACAGGCGATGTTTTTTTCTACCGTCATATTGGGGAAGAGGGCATAATTTTGGAAGAGATAACCCACCTTCCGCTCCTGCGGTTTGAGATTGATCTTTTGCTCGGAGTCAAAGAGAACACGTCCGTTTAAGACTATCCGGCCTTTTTGCGGCGTTTCGATGCCGGCGATACACTTGAGGGTCATGCTTTTGCCGGAGCCAGAGGCGCCCAACACCCCCATTATATCATTATCATGTGCGAATTGCACGCATAGTTTGAAACCTTTAAAGGTTTTTTCGACAGCTACTTCTAGGGTCATTTGGCGGGCTCCTTTTTCATGAATCTGCGTCCTAACGAGGTGAACCAGTTAAGGCAGAAGATTACCAGCAGCGAGATGCAGACAATGATTAGCACGTAGTCATAAGCGCCTTCCATATTGCCCGCTGCTACCTCTGAATAGATGGCCAGCGGCAGGGTACGGGTTTGGCCGGCGATATTACCGGCGATCATCGCCGTGGCTCCGAATTCACCCAGTCCGCGGGCAAAGGCCAGCACGCCGCCTGAGGCTACACCCGGCAGCGCCATCGGCATGATCACCCGCCAGAAAATTTTGCCCTCACGCATACCTAAGGTACGCGCCGCATAGATCAGGTTTTGATCCACCTGTTCGAAGGCGCCGCGCGCTGAGCGGTACATCAGCGGGAAGGAGATCACCACTGCGGCGATTACCGTAGCTGACCATGAGAAGGCGATCTTGTAGCCAAAGTATTCCAAAAAGAACATTCCGACCGGACGTCTGACGCCAAAAAGATATAATAAGAAGAAGCCGACTACTGTTGGCGGCAGCACCATGGGTAGAGTGAGAATGCCGTCGAGGATCATTTTCAGCTTTTCGTGGCGGATATTGACCACCCATTTGGCAACCAAAATGCCTAAGAAAAAGGTGATGACGATCGATACTGAAGCGGTCTTCAGCGATATCCAGATGGGAGAGTAATCCATGTTATACCTCCGCTTGATACAACACAGGCAAAGGAAACCGCAAGCGGCTCCCTTTGCCCGGTAAGTAATGCTTTGTTGACAGCTATGAATTAGATGTTACGGGCAAAGCCGTATGCTTCAAAGACGGCCAGGGCTTCGTCGCTCTGGAGGAATTCGATGAAGAGCTGAGCAGCTTCCTGATGAGCAGAATCAGCGATCATGCCAACAGGATAGATGACCGGAGCGGCCAGGCTGCCTTCCGGAGCTTCAGCGATGATTTTAACGTTTTCTGTGGTAGCAGCGTCAGTAGCATAGACGATACCAACATCAGCGCTGCCTTCGGCTACCCAGTTGAGAACCTCGGTAACATTGGTGCCCAGGCTGAATTTGCCGGCAGCATCCAGCTCATCATAGATGCCCAGAGAGGTCAGTGCTTCCTGAGCATATTGTCCAGCAGGTACGCTGGCCGGATCACCGATAGCTATGGTATCAGCATTAACGATATCTTCAAAGGAAGCGATATCAGTGTCGGAATCAGCTGGTGCAATGAGGACGATGCGGTTTTCCAGCAGTTCGACTACAGAGTCGGAAGCAACCAGTCCTTCATCAACCAGGGCATTCATTTGAGTCATGGCAGCAGACATGAAAACATCGGCTTCCAGCCCGGCTTCGATCTGTTGTTGCAGTTTGCCGGAGCTGTCATAAGTACCATCGACGGTGATCCAGTCATATTGTTCCTGGAACATCGGGATCAGCTCGTCTTTGTAAGAATACTCGAGGCTGGCGGCAGCTGCTACTAGGATAGTAACAGGTTCGTTGGTCTCCTGATTAGCGTCGGTATTAGGATCGGTGTTGTCGTTAGCAGGATCCGAGGCGCACCCGGTGAAAGCCACGGCTACAGCGATGACCGCAATCAGCAGAAACATCAATTTCTTTTTCATAGTTTCCCTCCTAAATTTTTGCCTTTTATGTCCTACCGCAGAGGCGGTTAAACACCTTTACCGAAGCCACATTTGGGGAAAGTACATTCATCACAGTTGAGACAGAGTCCGCCATGGCCCAATCCCGCTAGGTCTGCAGCACTGACTTCTATTCCGGCCAGCACCCGGGGCAGAACTAGGTCGAAGATGGTTCTCTTGGCATACATGACACAACCCGGCAGCCCCATGATAGGAACACCGCCATCAGCATAGGCCAGCATAAACATAGCTCCCGGTAGTACTGGAGCGCCATAGGAAACCACCTTGGCACCACTATTTTTGATCGCCAGTGGGGTGCGGTCGTCGGGATCGACACTCATCCCACCAGTAACGATAACCATTTCTACTCCATGCTCCAGCGCCTGCTTGATCGCTGTGGTAATCTGCTCGTGCTCATCGGGCAGCAGAGTATGCTCTACCACCTCAGCGCCATATTCAGCCAGCTTATCAATGATGACTGGAGAGAAAGTATCTTTGATCCGGCTCTTATAGACTTCACTACCAGTAGTGATAAGGGCCGCTTTTTTCAATAGGAAAGGATGCAGTTTCAGCAGTGGCTGGTCACCGGCAATGGCTTTAGCCTGCTCCATCTTTTGTTTCTCGATGATCAGCGGGATAATACGCGTTCCAGCCAGATGATCTCCCTTTTGTACAGGGAAATGGCTGGCACGGGTGGCAATTATCATTTCTCCTAGAGAATTGACTTGGCGCAGCCGCTCGATATCAATGGTCAGCAGGCCGTCGATCTGGGCAATGACTTCGATCTTGCCTTCTTTGACCGGGGTTGGCTCCATATATTCTCCAGCACAGATCTGATAGAGGATCTCCGCTGCTTCATTCTCATGGAGCATATGTTCGTCCTTTTCCCAGACATAGAGATGCTCTTTGCCTAAAGAGAGCAGCACCGGGATATCCTCCTCGGTAACGATATGCCCTTTGCGGAAACGGGCGTCCTTGATCTCACCACGGATGATTTGGGTGATATCATGGCAGAGAACATGCCCTACTGCGTCATTAGTATCGATCAGTTTCATCTTTTCTCCTTATATCCTCATGTTATCTCAGAGAAGTTTATTTTATAACTAGATTATTCTCAAAAAAATATAATTGGTAGTCTATATATTATCATACCAGTTTTTGGTGGCTTGTCAAGCATTTATTCTTCTAGCTCGTGGTTAATGATAGTTTTTATTTGCCTCCCTCTGGGCATAAAAACAGGATAGCCTTTATTCGACTATCCTGTTAGTTTATTTTAATTAGCTAAAGCAAAAAGCTTATAGCTGACCTTATTTGTTTAGTTGGCTTTATTTCTGAGCCTGTTCTTCAGTGTTTTCTTCTGCTTCGGCATCGTCCTCTTCATCTTCCAGCAGCCGCAGGCCGACGATATCATTGATAGGCAGCGAAAAGACGATAGCATGGGATTTGGTGACCTTACCCATCTCAGCAACGATGGCCTTCATGATATTGTCTTTAGCAGCAGTGGTGCTGACGATAAAGATCATATCGCGCTCCTGAGCGATACTGATGCCAAAGAATTGTTCGATATGCTTATTGCCGGTACCCAGAGCATGGATCACCGTGCCGCCTCTGGCGCTGGCTTCGCGGGCAGCATCCATTGCTGCATCGACATGGCCGCGGCTGATAATGGCCACGATCAGTTGGTATTGGTATTGCTCCATCGGTGCTTCCTCCTCATCTTTGACACTTTCTTGTAATAGCCTTTCAGTGCTTTCGCCACAGACCTGCTGCAATGCAGTCATTCCGGCGAAGGAACATAGGGGAATGGTAAAAGCGACGCCATTGCCAGGGATATATAACTGCATTTTTTTATCCATATTTTTGAGTACCCTTTTGGCTTTAGCTTGGCTCAGCACGGTGAAGACGATATCTTTATCACTTTCACCGATGCCCAGGTAGTCAAGGATATCACTGGAGGCGGTGCCGCGTCCGTTGGTCCATAAAAGGAGCGGGGTTTTATTTTCAATAAAAAATTGTTCAAATTGCTTGCTGCGTTTGGGGTTGATGATTGCCGTCAAAAAGGCTGTTTCGATCATTGGCTCACCTCATTTCTACGATATCGATATCCGCAGTGAAGGCTTCGATATCTTCCAGCAGATGCGCTTCTTTGAGCAGCTCGGCCTGTGCCTTTTTCTGCTTGCGTGCTGCATGGACGCCCAGAATCTGAATGGTAATCAGCGGTGTCATAGCGATCATTGCTACTGTGCCGAAGGCGTCGGTGATGACATTACCGCCCAGAGCTTCACAAGCACCCATAGCAAAAGGTAGGACAAAGGTGGCAGCCATTGGTCCGGAGGCTACGCCACCGGAGTCGAAAGCAACAGAAGTGAATAGCTGGGGACTAAAGCGAGTGAGAATCAAAGCTAAAGCATAGCCAGGAATTAGGAACCAGAAGATCGAGATACCGGTAAGAACGCGCACCATCGCCAGGCCTAAGGAAATAGCCACACCGATAGAGAGCGAAGTCATCAGCGCCTTGCCTTCGATCAGCCCATCGCTGAGATCCAATACCTGGCGGTTAAGTACATGTACTGCCGGCTCTGCTGCTACAATAAAATAGCCCATCAGCATACCGATAGGAATGATGATCCAGTTGTAATCAAGGGAGGCTATTTGCTGCCCAATATAATTGCCCGCCGGGGCAAAACCAACATTGACGCCGGTCAAAAATAATACCAGTCCTAAGAAGGTATAGACCAAACCAATGGCGATCTTGATCAGTCTGCGCTTTGATAGCTTGAGAGTAGCAACCTGAAAGATGAAGAAAAAGACGATGATTGGTGATAAGGCCAGTGCTACCTCGCCAAAATATTCCGGGAAGTTGACTAGAAATTGTGACCATAATTCCTGAGTGCTGCTATAATCTGGAATGACAACGCTGGAATAGACAGCATCTTCTGGCCGGTAAATTAGTCCAAGAATCAACACTGCCAGGATTGGTCCTACGGAGCATAACGCCACCAGGCCGAAACTATCCTCACGGGCATTACTATCGCTACGGATGGCAGCAACACCAACGCCCATGGCCATGATGAATGGCACAGTCATCGGACCAGTGGTTACTCCGCCAGAATCGAAAGCAATGGCAATAAATTCATTGGGAACAAAGAAAGCTAGGACAAAGCAAAGAATGTAGAGAATGATCAATAAGCGATTAAGCTTGATTTGGAACAGCGTACGCAGAACCGCAACCACCATGAAAACACCCACACCGGCTGCTACAGCGAAAATCAGCACCTGGTTGGGAATAGTGGCGACCTGTTCTGCCAGTACCTGGAGATCCGGCTCGGCAATCGTAACTAGTGCGCCAAGCAGGAAGCAACAAAGGATGATAATGCCCATTTTACGGCTTTTGGTGATGGCGGAACCCATTTCATTGCCCATCGGAGTCATCGAAACATCTACGCCTAAAGTAAAAAGCCCCATACCTAAGATGATCAGCACTGCCCCGATAATAAAAGAGAGCAGCACTCCACTAGATACAGGAGCTACCGTAAAACAAAGCACTAAGACGATGATAGTAATAGGAAGTACCGATGAGAGGCATTCGTTGATCTTTTCTTTTAATTCTTTATAGATATACCTGTCCTCCTTCTGGTTTTCTTCCAGCACAATTGCTGATAATAGGGTTCAATGCAGCATGTTTAAAGAAAAATCCCTTCAATATATAGTATTATTATAGCATAAAAGAATGCAAAATAAAAGACTTTTCTGTATTTTTGCACAAAATCATGTTTGGCTGATAAATGAATCAATGATAAAAACCGCTTTGCGGTTTAAGAAATAATCAGCTGCCAAAGCAGATACCCATTTCCCGGCCGATACGCAGTAGCTCATGGTCAGCAGGTACCAGTTTTTGCTTGCTTGCTACCATGCTAAGAGGAATAGTGTCAATATGTGTGCCTTGTAAAGCGACCATTTGCCCTTTTTGGCCAGCAGCTAATGCCTCCACTGCCGCGGCGCCAAAGCGGGTGGCTAAAATACGGTCAAAGGGGTTGGGGCTGCCGCCGCGTTGGAGATGTCCCAGCACTACCGAGCGGGCCTCAATGCCCGAGCGTGTCTCCAGCTCTGCTGCTATCACTGGGCCAATGCCGCCCAGCCGTATCGGATCAGGGCTGTTTTTGACTGTACGCTGGCTGACCAAATGCCCTTGCGGATGGCGAATGCCTTCGGAGACGACGATGATGCTGAAATGCTTGCCTGCCGCTGCTCTGCGGCGGATGGTCGCAGCGATAGCATCGAGATCATAGGCCAGTTCCGGGATCAAGATGATATCAGCCCCGCTGCTCATGCCGGCATGGAGGGCGATCCAGCCAGCATAACGCCCCATCACTTCTACCACCATCAGCCGGTGATGTGATTCAGCGGTGCTATGGATTTTATCGATGGCTTCAGTAGCTGTTTCCACCGCGGTTTGGAAGCCGAAGGTATAGTCGGTACCGATCAGATCATTATCAATCGTCTTGGGAACGCCGATCACCGGTATCCCCTGTTGGGAGAAAAGTTCCGCGGCAGTCATGGTGCCGTCGCCGCCGATGATCACCAAAGCATCGATGCCATCTTCTTGCAGGTTAGCATGTACCTGGGCGCTCATATCACGCAGCTCTTCCCCCTCTGGCGTTGCTACCGGGAAGGCGAAGGGATTATCGCGGTTACTGGTGCCGAGGATAGTGCCGCCTTTATCCAGCAGCCCGGCCACAGAGTCAAAATCCAGTGGCAGATAGTCGTTGAGCACCAGACCGCGGTAGCCGTCCTTGAAACCGACTGCCTCCCAGCCATATTGATGAATACCGCAGCGCACTACTGTCCGGATAACCGCATTCAAGCCGGGGCAGTCTCCGCCGCCGGTGAGAATGCCTATTTTGCTGATTTTGTTCATTGGCATAGTTACCTTTCGATATCGAAATTCATCGCATTGATGAATTCTTCAGCATAAATCAGATCTGAAGTCAGGTCAAGACCCTCTAAAAGAGTAGCGATTTTTTCGCTCTGCTCTAAGTAGCTGGCATTGGAGAGGGCTAGATAAGCTCCTTGCCAGGCGGCGTTGCCGATATTGATGATGCGTGAAGCATCGACCGGTGGTAATAATCCCAGACCAAGCGCTACATCAGGCCGAATCGTAGCGGACGAAGCATCAGCTAAGAAAATTTCTTCAATATCTTCCTCTGAGGCTTCCAGCGCCGCCATCAGCGCTTTGCATGCTGCAAAAACTGCGCCCTTGGCTAACTGGATCTGGTTGATGTCCTCTTGATTGATGCAGATATCATGGGGAAATTTATTGTCACCGTATGAGAGGACAAATTCGCGTCCGCTCATGGTGCCGCGGAATCTTTCCGCCAGTTCTTCTGATAAGCCATCGGGCTGGATTAGCCGTCCTTCGCTATCGAGCATGCCTTGTTTGATCAACGAGTCTACTGCGGACAGCATACCAGCAGCACAAATGCCTACCGGACGGGCGTCACGCACGGTGCTGAGGATCACCCGGTCGTCTTCAAGATAGACGGCAGTGATGGCGCCGGTACGCGCCGACATCCCGCAGGAGAGACCGCCACCCTCAAAAGGTAGCGCTGGCACGGTGGTGCCCAGCAGCTTGCCTCTGCCGGCCGCGATCAGCTCGCCGCGCATACCTAAGTCAATTAGGATACTGATCTTTTCGGCATTGATTTTATTGAGCAGATTGGCAGCGAGAATAGCGGCGGAGGTATCTGCGCCTAGCTCCGGCGAGGAGGCAGGCAGAATATAGATTTGCGTGTGAGGTTCTAATCTTTCCAGTTGCAGTTCAGCAGCTGTTTGGCGGATTACTTTGCCCAGTTCAGGCATGGAGCCCTTGGCTACCTGGCCCAGCAGAATAGCGATTTGATAATAATTGCCCACCAATACCAGCGCATTGATCCATTGACTTTTTATCCCTTCCCGTCGGCAGAGCTTATGGATAGCATAAGACAGGTCTTTGCGTACCAAGGCCTGCATTTGCTGCAGCTGTTCTTCGCTGGCACGGCAATAGGCCAGCCGTTCATCAGCTTCAAGAGCGATCGCAGCCTGAGAATTAGCGATTTTGGTCAGGATAGGGATATGCATATTCTCCAGATTCGAGAGCCCGGCCACAATGGTACCGGTGCCGATATCAATGGCCATCGCATAGCCCTTATCGACCAGGGGAACCTGTTTGTCGAGCGTGGTGGTCTGTGGCACAGCCATGCTCAGCACGGCATCGCCGGCAATATATCGTTCAGAGGCCAAGACCCAGTCTTCGGCCTGTTCTGATGAGGTAAAGGCTGCCTCCTCCGCTTCCGGATGCTCGGCAGGGGAGAGAGATCCCTTTTCCAGCCGCAGCTTGTTGCCGCTGGGGTCTTCCGGAGTAATCAGTCCTTCTACCAGCAATAGAGTATATAGACTATCTCCCTCATAGGCTTGCAGCGTTTTATTGATCGGGAGAATGGTGATCGTACAAAGTTTTTTCATGCGTAACCTCTTTACTTTAGTGGCGGCAGACAGTAGCTATCGCCATGGCGGCAATAGCTCTTTCATTGCCGATATCGCCCAGCTTTTCCGCTGTTTTGGCCTTGACAGAGATTGATTCTAGCGGCAGTGCCAGCGTATGGGCTATATTGGTACGGATCGCCTCGATATGAGGAGCGAGCCGCGGACGTTCAGCAATAATATTAGCATCGATATGCACTATTTGCCAACCCTTTTGTTGCAATAGGCTGCCGGTTTTTTGCAATAGAATCAAGCTGGAAATATCTTTGTAGCGGGGATCAGTATCCGGGAAATGCCTGCCGATATCACCCAGTACAGTTGCTCCCAGCAAGGAGTCGATAATAGCATGAAGCAGCACATCAGCATCACTATGACCTGCTAAGCCCAAATGGTGTTCGATCTCTACTCCGCCGAGGATCAGCCTGCGGCCTGCCTCCAACCGGTGAGTATCCCAGCCCAGACCATAACGCAGAGATGATCCTTCTCCTGCATCTGGAAGCGGCGCTTGCGGAAAGTGGTCAGCCAGCACCCTCTGACGCAGTACCGCCTCTGCCTGATGCAGGTCTTCCGGTACGGTCAGCTTAAAATTGGCATCGCGGGAAAGGACAAAACGGACTTTTTCCCCGCTGGCACGTACCAGTTCAGCCTCATCAGTGGCTGCTGATATTTGTTCGGGATCGCCATGATAAGCGCGCTGCAATACCGGGGCGGGGAAGAGCTGCGGCGTTTGCGCCAAAAGCAGTGTGTCGCGGTCGAGAACGCTATCCAGAAAATAGCCGTCATGACTGCGGATGCTATCCCGCGCCGGACAAGCTAGGATCGCTCCTTCTGGCCCTTGTGCAGCTTCAGTGAGCAGCGCCCGCCAATCAGCAGGAGACAGCAGGGGACGGGCAGCATCATGAACAGCGATATGACTGCAATTGGCCGCTACTTCAGCTAGAGCATGCTGCACTGATGCAGCGCGGCTATTTCCACCGGCAGTAAGGGCCTTAACTTTAGGATAGTGGCTGACGATCGCCTTGATTTCGTCCATATCCTCCGGACGCGCGGCAATGATGATCTCCGTCACCTCAGGAGTTTGCTCGAATAATTGTAAAGACCAGCTCAATACAGGCTGACCCATCAGCGGTAGCAAGGCTTTATTGCCAGGACAACCCATCCGGCAGGCAGAGCCTGCGGCAGCGATGATTACTGATATTTGCATAATGGTGTACCGTCTCGATTATTGAGCCCGGCAGGACGAAGTCGCCCTGCCGGAACAGTAGTAGTTATTTATGGTTGTTGTATTCGTTTTTGATCTCAATGACCTGCCCCTTGTTATCAAGCTTAGGGCGGGCGAAGATCATTCTTCCGGCAGCGGTCTGGAGAATACTGGTCACAATTACGAAGATCTGCATACCAACATAGCGAGCGCCGTTTTCAACCACGATCATGGTTCCGTCATCCAGATAAGCAACTCCCTGATTGGCCTCTTTGCCCTCTTTGATGACCAGCGCCGACATTTCTTCCCCAGGCAGGACGATCGGTTTGACCGCATTGGCGAGCTCGTTGATATTGAGGACTTCCATGCCTTGCAGCCGGGCGACTTTATTGAGGTTGAAATCATTGGTGACCACCACCCCATTTAAGTCATGAGCCAGGCGTAGCAGTTTGGAATCGACCTCGGCTATCTTGGGGTAATCTTGCTCAGTAATAATGATATGGGCGCTGAATTGCTCTCTCATGCGGTTGAGGGTATCAAGACCTCCCCGTCCACGGTTGCGCTTGAGATTATCCGAGCTGTCAGCAATATGCCGCAGTTCCTCGAGCACAAAATTAGCGATAACCAGATCTCCTTCCATAAATCCGGTACGGTAGATATCAGCGATGCGGCCATCAATGATCACGCTGGTATCAAGGATCTTGGGCGGGATCCGCCATTTTTTATCCATGGATTCAGAGCGGAATTTCCTGCTCGGTTGATAATGAGGTTCTTTGTTGCGGGCAAGGATACCGTCGGTAGCAACCTTGCCGCCAACCCGCCATCCCAGATAAGCTAGAAGCAGCGCAATGATGATAGAGATATAAGGACCGATGATCTCTATTCTGGCGAGGAAAATGCTAGATAGACTGGCAATAATAAGGCCAGTTATAAGTCCGATAATTCTGCTGATGATCTCAGCCGGTGCCATCGCGGAAAAACCGGCGACAATCCGCTCCGTCACTTTTTCAAATGATTTGCCCAGGTGGGGAGCGATGATCACTCCTACAATCGCCATGACCAAGCCGATAAGGGCGATAGCGCCATAATAAATATATGCAGGTTTGTCAACCAGGAGAGGTCCTAATAATTTGACGGCGAGTAAAACGCCGATAAAAGCCAGAATAAGACTGACTGCTCCATAGACTAGTTTTTTCATCATCTATATCACCTCCTTTCTGATGGTTAATGATAAAGATTGCAGCAGTAGCGGTAGCAGCATTCTTTTGCAGCGCAGCTGATTAGGCGGCGGCTGACAACGGTGACTAATAATTATGAAAAGATGGCTTGTTTTCATGAGTCACCAGGGTCAAGCCACCTACTAACTGCCGCGGACAGCTGTTATGAATGTTATAAAAGAACGGAAAACCCGTCAGAAACACAACAACGGGGTTAACCCCCGTTGTTAGCGGGGCAAGTATCAATATTACCCCTTTACTATATTAACATAGGTATATTGCCAGAAACAATACCCATCAGCTTCTTTTCACAAATAGTTCATGGAGCTGTTCTGCTGCATCTTCAGGGGTGATAGATTTCGCTAGAACGATTTCTGAGATGAGGATCTTTTTGGCATTGTCGAGCATTTTCTTTTCCCCGGAGGATAACCCCCTGCCCATATCGCGCAGGGTCAAGTTGCGCACTACTTCGGCGATTTCTTTAATATCACCGCTTTTGATCTTATCCATATTGGTGCGGTAACGTCGGTTCCAGTTATCTTCCCACGGTCCAGGGTCTGCGCAGAGGATTTGCCTTACCTCTTCTAAGACAGTGCAGGAGCAAATGCTTCTTAGCCCGGCATGTTCCACACCGTCTACCGGCACCAGCACTTTGAGTCCGCCGGTAGATAGCTTCAGCACATAGTAGCTACGGGTCTCACCGAGAACTTCTTGCTGCTCGATGGACTCGATAACCCCAGCACCATGAACTGGATACACTACTTTTTCCCCCACCTTAAACATAAAAACCCCTTCTTATTTATCTAAACTATACTATCTAACTATTATTTAGTATAGCAGAGAAGAAGGGGCTTTGTCAAATAAAACAAACATTCTACCATACGTATAGCAGTATGTCAACCATCATTGAGCTGGGTAGATGATAAAAATAACCTTTTCTTCACCAAACCATTCCACTTGTGCGCCCAAGCTTTCCATCACAAAACGGAGCGGCACAAAAGTGCGGCTATTATGGATCATTGCCGCAATATTAGTGCCAGGTACATTTTCACCAATGATCAAAGAAAAATATTGTCCGTCCAGCCATATTTCTACCTTTTGCTGTTCTGGCAGCCAGTTTACTTCTCCGCCTAGCGCCTCAGCAATGAAGCGTACCGGTACCAAAGTATGTCCCGGGCTGATTAGCATTGGCGCAGCGTCAAGCTGATGAGGTAGACCATTGACTTCCATAGTATAGTTGTCGATTTGAAAGGTCAGCGTTGTTGGTGCCAGCGGCTCGTCAGGTGTGGGGTTATCTTGTGTATCATCAGCTGGTGTCTGAGTTGCGTCTTCTCCAGGAAAGATTGTCATATTATCTTCGCCCGGTTCAGTTGTCGAGGTTGGCTGGTCATAGTCATCAGGCGGATTGCTCTCTGAGGGCTTGGCCGGTTCCGTATCAGGGGTATCTGCTGTTGTCTCCTTTAAGATGAAGGTGAGGGCAATGGTCTGTGTTTTTTCTTCTCTGGCTGTGACAGAGATGATAGTCCTCTCGGAGGAGATCTCCTGGCTGATACTTAGCTGCCCCATGGACTGTTTGCCGTTAGCATTAAGCAGAGTGTCATCGTTGGCAGCCTGTATATCTACCTTAATTACTCCTGGTGATAAAACGTAGATCGTATACTCGTCGGCTAGCGGGGAAAAATTGAGTTTTTTGCTGATATTATCACCGGAAATGCTGATACCGCTGATCAATCCTTCTGCTGCATGAACCGGAGTGGCAGAGAAAATTAGCGCCGCCGCTAAGACCAATATTAAAATAGATATCCGTTTCATTCTGGCCTCCAAAAAATTTTTCCAGATGTTCTTGATGACAAATCTCCTGTGTAAGATATATATTTTGTCGGAAAATGTCGGAATCCTTCTTGGAGGCATACACCTAGACAAAATAGTCTTAATAAGCTATAATTACTGTGCTTGTCGCTATGCCTTTGGTTTAGCGCAGGCACTGTTCTTTCTATCCGGGTGATAAACGGAAGTCCGCTGCAGCTAAACGGCTTTTTGCCGGAATAGGCTGTGGCAGCAACAACAAAAAAGCCTCCTACTAGCCAAGGAGGCTTTTTTGTCTATAGCAAGATCAATAGTAGAGGTTATGACAATAATGAGGTTTGTAGTGCCGAATCAAAAAATCATGTCAGGAAAAATATTGCTAAATTTCTACTTGCAGTTTTATGATGATTGCGGTATACTTAATAATGCTTTGATTTGCGGGTGTAGCTCAGTGGCAGAGCTCCAGCCTTCCAAGCTGGCTATGTGGGTTCGATTCCCATCACCCGCTCCATTTGTTTATATGTGGCGGACCCATGTTCTAGCAGGAGTGCGGGCCGCTAGTATTTTGCGCCAGTAGCTCAGCTGGATAGAGCATCGGACTTCTAATCCGAGGGTCGGGGGTTCGAATCCCTTCTGGCGTGCCAAGAGAGCAGTGAAAAGTTACTTTTCACTGCTTTTTTATTACAGAATATTTCAAAATATCTTATGTTATCTATATGAAATCATTTAAACTGTATATAGGTTGTCACAAATGACATTTAATAATTGTATCTTTTACTATTTACCCCAAAACTATTTGTGTGATTGCAGTTGTTAGCAAGCTTATGATGACTTTGGATAAATTAATGCCCTGTAACAAAATGGGCATTAATTTGTATATATAATAAAAATAATTGGAGATAGGTAATAACTATGCATACAACAGCTATTAGCATTTCAGGAATAAGCAAAAAATATAGCAACAATATCTCTGTGCTCTATGAACTTTCATATTGTTTTGTCAAAAACAAATTCTATGCCATTACCGGTCCTTCGGGATCGGGAAAAACTACGCTGCTCCAAATATTGGGTACAATATTGGAAGCAACCTCGGGAGAAATAAAAATTAATGGCGAACCAGTTGACAATATGAATGATGAGCAAAAATCTCATCTTAGGCGTGATCAAATTGGTTTTGTTTTTCAGGATTTCATGCTCAATCCATATCTTAAGGCCTATGAAAATGTTATGCTGCCGATGCTGATAAA
>CALYAP010000067.1 GCA_944393575.1 uncultured Clostridia bacterium | reverse complement strand
ATACCCCAGAGGGAGGAGAGATCATCGGCTATATCCAGGAAACTACCACTGCAGAGGGAGGACAAGAGGCTCATCTCCACTTTGAGCTTTATCTCAATGATGAAGAAGTAGATCCTGCTGAATGGATTTAAGTGTATGTTTGATCAACTAAAAAGGCTGTCTATCCAAAGACAGCCTTTTTATTATAACAATATCGGGCAATTACATGAAAAATCTTACGAACCTGATGCTAAAAATATTAGCAATGGAAATCTAGACTAGGTATCATCTTCTAGCAACCAAATAAGTTCGCTATTCATCGGCAAGACTAATACTCCTATAATCAATCATCATCTTCTAATAAAAAGGATACCTGCCAATCTCCGTTTATTATTGTTTCTGTTGTGATAAAATAGCCATATAAAGAATAGCTATCAAGCTCTTCAGGCTCAATATCAAAAACAAATTCATAATAATCCTTATGGATTCCAGCTTCACCGGAAGTCAGTTCAAAAATATAACATTCATTATAGTTAATAATATTACCCGCCGAATCAATAAAGTACACATAGCCATGATTGCTATTAGCTAAGTTGCTAGCAACAGCCGTTTGCAGATGCAACTGCCCATCTATATAACCAAGAGCGGTAAATTCTATATTTTTAACCGGCAAGGGAGCCTTTGGTTCTCCTGGCAGTAGTACAGTCTCCTGCATTTTATGTTCTTCACCAATAAAACCGCTCAAGGCTACCACTTGGGTTTCGCTATCCAAAGGCAAAGTAGAGCAAACTATATCTATTGGCCGGTGCTCATAGACTGTTTGCTGGCTAAGTAATTGCCTGATCGTCAAAGTAATTTCCCCATCCGCAATTTTTTGCTGCTCCCACTGGCTCATAGTAAGCAAAAAAGTAGCTTTTTTATCAATGGGATCATAATCCACCAATTGGCAGGTAGATAGATATTCTACTGGCCAATCTAAAAAATAATCACTAATGCTGGATGTAGCATCAAGCCGATTGCCAGTAAGGTCTTGTAGGCTAAAAACTATTTGGGCAACGCTATCAGCAACATAAACTGATTGCACCTCCAGCCTAATGCCATTATCTTCGTCAGTAGCGCTGCTAATATGCGTAAACGATGAGGTATCGGAGGGAACATTGTTAATAGTCAGCTGATAAAAAGCCTTAATTGTTATCGCCAAAACGGGCGTAGCTAACAACAACAAGCAAATCACAGCAATAACAACAACTGGTTTGGATAAAGAAAGGCCGCGCTTGACTGATTTAACTGCAGACTGTTTAGCAGCTGTTATAGTTTGCAATAATAACACATGATCTGGAGAAAGTTGATCATAAAGATGTTTGTATGCTGTTCTAAACATTGTCATCCTCCTGCATGATATTTCTCAACATTGCACGGGCACGGGTTAGCTGAGTTCTAATAGTGGAATGCTTTCTTTTTAAAACGCGGCTAATATGATCAATAGACATGTCCTCATAATAAAAAAGATGTATCACTTCGCGATAAGTCGGCGGCAATTTTTGTAGTTCATAGTAAAGATTAAGATCTTCCTCTTCAGTCCAAAGCAGTTCTTCAACCAAAGGGACTGTTTTTCTTTTCCATGAGGAAGCACCTAATTTTTTTGCACAATTAATCGTTACCCTGATTAACCATGCCTTACAATGTTCTTCATCATGAAAAACAGGTTGCTTTTTTACATAACGTAAAAATACTTCTTGAAAAATCTCATCAGCATCGTATTTATTGCCACAGCGGGCAAAAGCAAGGCGATATACCATATCTGCATAAATACTGATAATTGTCTCCAAATGCTCAGCAGTAGACAATAACCATTGCCCCATGATATATCCCCCCTTTACTAATAAAACCCTTAAGATATTATAAAAGCTACCGCTTCCATAAAAATTTTTAGCTGACACTATTATTGCATTATCGGCAATCTGTTTGGTCAATTTATTTTACCAATAAAACCATTATAATTCGACACTAAGCGGCTATTACTAGAATTTCATATAGAATGCACCTGCTTATCTAGCTAAGTGTTGATATAAAAGTCAGATAAAAATCATTTCCCTTGACTGTCTGGCGAATTGACTTTAAGCCATATAATGATATAATTAATGAATTAAGGCTACTTATAATAATGACTAAAAAACGAGATATTTTTGCATATGAGATCATTTCCCCCTGGGGAATAAAATAAATGGAGGTTACATAGATGGGTTTTTTTGCTAATCTTTTTGATGACAATGCCAAGGATATAAAAAAATATACAAAAGTAGTGGAGGAGATCAATGCTCTGGAGCCGGAAATGGTAGCGCTCTCCGATGCCGAGCTGGCAGGAAAAACCGATGAATTCCGCCGCCGCATCGCCGAAGAAAACCTGCAGCCTCGCGATCTGTTGGTGGAAGCATTCGCTGTGGTGAGAGAAGCTTCTCGCCGCGTATTGGAAATGCGCCACTTTGATGTACAGCTGATCGGCGGCATGGTTCTCTCCGATGGACGCATCGCCGAGATGAAAACCGGTGAAGGTAAAACACTGGTAGCTACTGCCCCAGCTTATTTACATGCTCTTTTTGGCAAAGGCGTTCATGTGATCACCGTCAATGATTATCTGGCTACCCGTGACAGCGAATGGATGGGCCGCCTCTACAAATTCCTCGGTCTGACTGTGGGCTTAGTTGTCCATGGCATGGACACTGAGGCCAAAAAAGCCGCTTACAATGCAGATATCACCTATGGTACCAATAATGAATTCGGTTTTGACTATCTGCGTGATAATATGGTCTTCCGCAAAGAAAATATGGTGCAGCGGCCGCTATATTACTGCATCGTCGACGAGGTCGATAGTATCCTCATCGATGAGGCCCGTACCCCGTTGATCATCTCCGGCCCCTCAACCAAAAGTTCAGAGATGTATACTGTGGCTGCTGGTATCGTTCCCCGCCTTAAAGAAAAAGTTGATGAAGACGGCGAAGGCGATTTCACTATTGATCTCAAAACCCGTCAATGCGCGCTCACTGAAGAAGGCGTGGCTAAAGTAGAAAAGGCTCTGGGGATCGAAAACCTCTATGATCCGGAGAATACAGAAACCTCGCACTATATCAATCAGGCGCTCAAAGCTCAGTTCATTTTTAAACGCGACCGCGACTATGTGGTCAAGGATAATCAGGTCATCATCGTCGATGAGTTCACCGGCCGCTTGATGTTCGGCCGCCGCTACAGTGATGGCCTGCATCAGGCGATTGAGGCCAAAGAAAAGGTCAAAATCGAACGTGAAAACCAGACCCTGGCCACTATTACCTTCCAGAATTATTTCCGTATGTATGATCTGCTCTCCGGTATGACCGGTACTGCTCAGACCGAAGAAACAGAATTCCGCAAGATCTATAATTTTGATGTTGTGGTTATCCCCACCAATGTGCCGATGCAGCGTATCGATTACCCGGACATAGTTTACCGCACGGAAAAAGGCAAATACGATGCAATCGTAGAAGAAATTGCCACCGAGCATGCCAAAGGACGCCCGGTACTGGTCGGTACTATCAGCATCGAGAAATCAGAAAAACTCAGCAAGATGCTCAAAAACAAAGGCATACCGCACCAGGTCTTGAATGCTAAATATCATGAAAAAGAGGCTGCTATCATCGCTCAGGCCGGGCGGGAAAACGCTGTTACCATCGCTACCAATATGGCCGGTCGTGGTACCGATATCATGTTAGGAGGCAATTATGAAGCCCTGGCTATGGCTAAGGTAGCCGAGGATAAAGAAAAGGGAATCGAATATACTGACGAACAGATCAACCTGCTGGTCAGCGAATATAAAGCCAAGTCCGCCGAGGAACATCAGCATGTTGTCGAACTGGGCGGACTGCATATCATCGGTACTGAACGTCACGAATCGCGGCGTATTGATAACCAGCTCCGCGGCCGCGCCGGACGTCAGGGCGACCCCGGCAGCACTCGTTTCTACATCTCCATGGAAGACGACCTGATGAAACGCTTCGGCGGTGATAATCTGGGTGCGCTGATGGACCGTGTTGGCATGGACGATAGCGTACCGATCGATTCTTCCCTAGTCTCCCGCAGTATCGAGACTGCCCAAAAACGTGTTGAGGAGCGCCATTTTGACGCCCGTAAAACGGTCCTTGATTACGACGACGTCATGAACGTCCAGCGTGAGCTGATCTATTCAGAACGCCGCAAAGCACTGATGGAAGACGATATTCATGAAAGCGTACTGGGAATGATCGAAGCTTCTGCGCAGATCGTCGTCAACCGTTATTCTGGCGCCAGCCAATATCCAGAGGAATGGGATCTGCCGGCATTGGTTCAGGATATGGCAGCTTACCTGCCCGAAGACACGCCTACTGAGGAAGAGATCAAACAGCTTTCCGGTTCTGAAGTGGCTAATTTCTTCTATGACCGTCTGATCGCATACTATGATAAGCGCCGAGAAGCCATGGGGGCAGAGGTGCTTAACGCCCTGGAACACGCTGTGGTTCTACAGGTAGTAGACCGTAATTGGATGGATCATCTCGACGCCATGGATCAACTACGCCAGGGCATTGGCCTGCGGGCTTATGGTCAGATCGATCCTCTGGTGGCCTATAAAAAAGAGGCCTTTGAGATGTTTGAATCAATGATCGACGATATCCGTCTGGAGGTTACTCGGATGTGCATGCTGGCCCAGATCGTCGAAAGGCCTAAGGAAAGAGAGAATATCACCTCTAACCATGGCGGCGGCAAACCAGCAAAGAAACAACCGATCCGCAAAACTCCGGAGCAAAAGATCGGCCGTAATGACCCATGTCCCTGCGGCAGCGGCAAAAAATATAAAAACTGCTGTGGTAAAAACTAATTGGCGATAGTCACCCAAAAAGATAAATCAGGTATACCCTAAGGGAGGAATAAAATGCTTGAAGAAATACGTCCCCTGCTCCAAGAGGGGAAAAAGCGGCTGGAAGCGCTAAGGGGGTCTCTTTGACTTCGATGCCAAAATGGCAGAGATCGCGCAAATGGAGAATCAGACCTATGAAGCCGGGTTTTGGGACGACCCAGCCAAAGCCCAGGAGCTGATCTCACAGCTGAACCGCAAACGTGATATAGTTAAAGGCTATCAACAAACAGCAGCTGCCTACGATGAGGCAGAAGCAGCGCTAGAACTAGCGCTAGAAGATGATAGTTTCAGCCGTGAAGCCCAAAAGGCCGCCGCTACATTCAGCCGGCTACTGGAAGATCTGGAGCTTTCCCAGATGCTTTCCGGCGAATATGATAGCCACGACGCTATATTATCTATCCACGCCGGTGCAGGCGGGCTGGAGGCCCAGGACTGGGCGGAAATGTTGATGAGAATGTATAACCGCTGGGCGGAGCGGCACAACTATAAAACTGAACTGATCGATTGTCTGCCAGCAGATGAAGGCGGCATCAAATCAGCAACCATCTCAGTATTAGGGCTCAATGCCTATGGATATCTCAAAAGCGAACGCGGCGTACACCGACTGGTGAGGATGTCTCCCTATGATACACAGGGGCGCCGTCATACCTCTTTCGCCTCGGTGGATGTACTGCCGCAGGTAGCCGATGACAATGAAATCGAAATACCGGCGGAGGAGATGCGTATCGATACCTACCGCAGTTCAGGCAAAGGCGGTCAGCATCTTAATAAGACTGACTCAGCAGTGCGCATCACCCACCTGCCTACCAATATCGTAGTCCAATGCCAGGATGAGCGAAGCCAGTTCGCCAATAAAGAGCGGGCGATGCAGCTGCTAAAGGCTAAGCTGCTCGATAAAAAGATTCGCGAACGCGAAGCAGAGCTAGCAGCTTTGCGCGGTGAACAGCAGGATATCGGCTGGGGCAGTCAGATCCGCTCCTATATTTTCCAGCCCTACCGTTTAGTCAAGGACCACCGGACCGGGTATGAGATGGGTAATACCGATGCGGTGATGGACGGCGATATTGACGGCTTCATCGCCGAATATCTACGGACTTTTTCTCACAGTGAATAAAGACCACTGCTATTTTGCTAACAGACGGATCAATTAGGAGGATAATAATGATGAAATTTGCTAACGCTGATGAATTTGCGCTCCACATGCGCAGAGAGATCATTAAAATGCTCGCAGCTTCAGGCAGCGGACATCCCGGAGGCTCGCTCTCCGCAACCGATATCATCGCTGTGCTATTCCATGATGAGATGAATATCGACCCCCAAGACCCGCATAAACCAGACCGTGACCGCTTTGTGCTCAGCAAAGGGCATGCTGCGCCGGCTCTTTATGCAGCGCTGGCTCTGCTCGATTTCTTCCCCATTGAAGAACTCAGCCAACTGCGCAAGCTCGGTAGCCATTTGCAAGGACATCCAGATATGCATAAGACTCCTGGTGTAGATATGTCCACTGGTTCTTTGGGACAAGGCATCTCCACTGCCTGCGGCATGGCGCTAGCCGCCAAAAAAGATGGCCTGCATAATACCATCTATGCCCTGCTGGGTGATGGCGAAACAGAAGAAGGCGAAGTCTGGGAGGCTGCGATGTTTGCCGCACATTATCAGCTCGATAATTTGATCGCTTTTCTCGACCACAACCACTTACAGATTGATGGTAATCCTAAAGATGTTCTCTCTCCTGAACCGCTCAATGAAAAATGGCGGGCCTTTGGTTGGAAAGTGATCGAGATCGATGGACATGATACCGAACAGATCAAAGCAGCGATCAAAGAAGCCAAAGAAGAACAGGGCCGTCCGGTGATGATCATCGCCGAGACAGTCAAAGGCAAGGGAGTCAGCTTCATGGAGAACCAAGCCGGTTGGCATGGGATGGCGCCCAACGCCGAACAGGCTGAACAAGCTATCTCAGAGTTGTTCTGGCAGGGAGAATAATGCTCCTAGCCGTAAATGACCTCACTATATTTTGCTGCGGAGGAAATAATAATGACCGAAATTAAAAAAATCGCCACCCGTGATGCCTATGGTAAGGCCCTGGCGGAGTTGGCCAAGGAAAACAGCAATATCTTTGTGATGGATGCCGATCTCTCACAATCGACCAAAAGTGTAGAATTCGCCAAAGTTTGTCCTGAGCGTTTTGTCAACGCCGGCATCGCCGAGGGCAATATGATCGGGGTTGCAGCAGGATTAGCGGCAATGGGCAAGACCGTCTTTGCCAGCAGCTTTGCTGTTTTTGTCACCGGACGTGCTTTTGAGCAGATCCGTAACAGCGTCTGCTATCCCCGGCTCAATGTTAAAGTCGCAGGCTCACATTCAGGCATCACGGTAGGCGAAGACGGCGGCACCCATCAGGCGATCGCCGATATCTCCTTGATGCGCAGCCTCCCCAATATGACAGTGCTGGTACCGGCCGATGCTACCGCCACCCGCTGGATGGTCCGTGAAGCTGCGGCGTATGACGGACCGGTTTATCTGCGGTTAGGCCGACTGGCAGCGCCAGTGCTCTATGCGGATAATCATGAATTCAAATGGGGAAAAGGCGAAATCGTCCGCATGGGCAAGGATATCGTTGTCTTTGCCTGTGGGCTGATGGTCTCGATCGCCCTCGAAGCAGCTGAGCTACTGGCAGCTGAGGGCATCAGCGTAGCTGTTGCAGATATCCATACCATCAAGCCTTTGGATACCGATTTTATTCTCGAGATGACTGAGCGCTGCGGAGCAGCCATCTCTCTGGAAGAACATAATATTATCGGTGGGCTGGGCTCAGCTATCGCCGAGACTCTGGCCGGCAACAGCGCAGCTCCATTTATGCGCTGCGGCGTAGAGGACAAATTTGGCCAGAGCGGTTCTCCTGAAGCACTGCTCAAACACTATGGACTAGATGCAGAAACCACTGCGATGAAGATTAAGCAGGTTCTAGCCCGCAAATAAGTTGTTAGGACAGCATAGCGCAAGGAGAAGTAATGGATAAACTACTGATAGCCACTACTAATGAACATAAGATTAAAGAGATCGCCGCGATCTTTGCCGAGGCCGGCATAACCGACTGGGAAATCATCGGACTCAATAACTTTCCCGACTATCAGCCTCCAGAGGAAGACGGGCAGACCTTTGCCGAAAATGCCATGATCAAGGCGCTGGCTGCAGCTAAGATGAGTGGCTTATTGACCCTGGCTGATGACAGCGGACTGACTGTTGAAGCGCTCAATGGTGAGCCCGGCGTCTACTCAGCGCGCTATGCCGATGCAGCAGGCCAAACGCACAATGATGCTGCTAACCGGCATAAGCTATTGTCCAATATGCAGGATATCCCTGATGGCAACCGCCAGGCTGCTTTCGTTTGCGCCGCGGCACTAGCCACCCCAGAGGAAGAGGCGTTTTTCCTGGAGGGGCGTTGCGAAGGTGAGATTGCTCATGAGGAACGCGGCAGCAATGGCTTTGGCTATGACTGCTTATTCTATCTTCCCCAGTTGGGCAAGACCATGGCGGAACTTGATGAAGAGGAAAAAAACGCCATCAGCCACCGAGGGGCAGCGATGCGTAAAATAGCGCAGATAATCAAAAAATAATCTGGAGAACCCAAAAATTACTTACTCTATTAAAACCTACTCCATCTTTTGTAAAATCCACTTAATCTCTTTCCATCAATAGCCCTGCCATCAATCCCCTAGCCGGCCGACCGTCCTCTAAAAGGCAAATGACGGAAACGGGAAACGAAGGGAGGAATAATTATGAAGAAATTACTGTTAGTAATACTAGCATTGGCAGCGCTAATTACTTTTGCTGCCTGTAGCACTACAGAGCCATCAACTGAAACAACTATCAACGATGAAGATGCCGTAACAGCAACTCAGCAAAACTCTACAGACACTCTTGCAACTGAACGTCTCTCTGAGCCATATGCAGAGCTGATGATGAGTGGACATTACTATATCGAAAGCAAACTCTATGTCGCAGGCATGGAGGTACCAACTACTATTGCAGTAGATGGCAACAATTCTGATACTATCGGCAATGCCTTTGGTTATCAGAGCCGTACATTGATTCTAGACGGTATCATGTATAGCTTTGACGAAGCGAATATGACCTATACCGCTACTCCGGCTGCAGAAAACGCTGACCCCAGTACCACCTATAACTATACCAATATGCAGTATAGCAGCTCCGGTTCTAGCACGATAGCTGGCCTGGAAAACATCGATACCAATACTTATAAATACGAAGAATATGTCTGTACTATTGATACCAATGATACGCAGATAACTGTTCCCATCCGCTTTTATATGAATGATGAAGATCTCTATGCGATCGCCATCAATACCCTGGGTATTGAAACAGTGTTGCTGATCACCACCATGAGTGAAGATATTCCCGAAGGAATGCTGCAAATGCCAGAAGGCTATACTGAGGTCGCTGATACCAGTCAACAGTCTGCAAATTGATTAGACTAATAGCTCAATAATAATCAAAGCCAGTAAGGAAATCCTTACTGGCTTTGTGTTACTAAACAACGATCATATTAAACTAATTTCTCTAAATAAGAATAGCCGACTAATCTTTTTACCAATATAGCGGAGCGATAGCGGTAGAAACATCTACCCCGGCAAAGGTCTCCAGCGCCTGGCCATTCACCAGAATCCGCACCGAATCTACAGTATCAAACTGGGTTAAAGTATTGACAATACTATACAGTGCTAGCTTCTGTTTATTTTGGTCATCAGGCATATCGGTCATTAAGTCTGAGCTGAAATCTACCGTGCAAACACCATTGGAAATATCAATATCTTCCAGGATAGTAGAAGATGGCAGTGTCGGCAGCAGATTCTCGTCATTGGGTCCGGAAATCAGCTGGTTGACCGTAGCTCTGGCCAAACCTTCTTGTTTAGGTATAGTACGCTGCTCTTCTTCTAGAGTGCCGTCTTCATTGGCAAAATAGAGAACGACATTTTTAGTCTCCTCCGCAGCATTGTCTGTATCTGTGCCTGAATTATTATCAGCATCAGCACTGGCATCAGTATCAGCTGCGTCCTGATCGGTATTACTGTCAGTATTATTGTTCCTGTTTGGCATAGGTGCAGTCATAGTATCTTCTTCATTATCATTACTGCTATTCAAATCATCCTCTATAATGACCTGATTTTGCTCTTTAGTATCTGCCGTATCATCGTTTTCTTTAAAGGTTTTCAAATTATCGACCAAACTGCACCCCGCGACCAGGAAAACGAATACTGCACTGAATAAGATGATGCCTAAAACTTTTTTCACTTTCATATCCTTTCCAGCCTTTCCCGTTTCTTTGGAATTAATATATGAACAAGGAGCCGTTGATAGAACGGCTCCCTCATAGCAGTTGGCAGTAATCACTATTATTTTATACTAAATTAAAAATTTCCGGTGTTTAGAAACGCCACCTGAGTCTATACTAAGACAAAGAAAGCTTCTTCCATCTTATCTACTTTAATAATACTGACAACAGCGGATTTTTTCAAACCATGAAATTCACAGATATACTCAACAATCCATATCATTGAGCAATTTGCCACTTCAGCGAGTCCGCCTGAACGGTCAGAAGTTTCCGCAAAACTCCGATCGCCAGTATAGTAAGGCCGCAAGCTTTAAACGCTGCCATCGCCATTGAAGCGCCGGCGACGATTGAGCGACAATCATCTGCAGAGTGCGAAATCAACAGCAGCCGCTGACGAAATGGGCTAGATCTTAATATTATTTTCTGCCCAGCAATCTGCCATCCATACAGCTTTCTTGTTTTCGGTGAATGTAGTTATCTCGTTAACAGGCAAGTATTTAGACCTAATGAAATATTGCCAAAGAGCAATAGCACAGCTTAAACCGAGCAAAGTTACGTTTGGCTGAAGTAAGTATAATATAATGCATAATGAATCAGCATTGGTGCATACTAAGCATGACGCAAGTGAAAATCTTGTTTAAATAATGGAGGTCAACAATGAAAAACAATAAGAACAATCAACAGCGCCAGCAGAATGCACAGCAGCAGCGCCAGGAAAACAACAACGAACAGCAAAAACAGTGCCATAATGAACAGCAGTAACTAATCTCTGCTGCGCTACGCGCAAAAAGAGAGCGCTTTCGGCGCTCTCTTTTTGCATGTTGAAGAGGAGTTTATTGCTACAGTTTACTCTCTGGCAAAATCAGCTATCAAACCGGCCACCTGGGAAGCGATGGCCTGGCTATCCCAATGGGTATTATGACTAGCTCCTTCAATTTGCTGGAAGGTAACTTCTGCCGCACTGGTCAATCCATCCTGCAATGCCTGTTCATCCTCAGCACTGAAAATAACATCAGCAGTACCCCAGATGATTTGAACAGGGCAAGTAATCTCCGCTAGCCTATCCGTATTATCAAACTCCATAGCACCGCCAAAGATATACGCCCAAACCTCATAAGGCAGAGATGTGGCATGCATATAAATACCTTCGTTAAAATCCTCATCCTCATTAGTGCAGGCAGTCCATTCACGTATAAAGGATTCCGGCAGAGCCTGAACATCATCATAACCATGAACGCCCAGATAATCAGTACCGTCGCCATCATATACCCATTGCAATGTCTCATTGCCAATAGTTGAGGCACCAGAGGCGATCAGAGTAATAGTTGTTACCCGGTCTGCGGCATCAATGGCCAGGTTCTGGGCAATCATCGAACCTAAGGAATGGCCGACAATATTAGCTTTTTCTATATTCACAGCATCCATAAAGGCGATAATATCAGCAGTATGCTCCGCAACCGTATATTTACCGTCTACACCTGCCGGCTTATCTGTTTTACCATGGCCGCGCAGCTCCGGCACATAAACACGATAAGTATCAGCTAGATCGGGGACAATCTGAGCCCAGGAGAGGCGGCTATCAGTAGCGCCATGAATAAGGATAATCGGAATGCCCTCTTCCGGGCCGCTAACCATATAAGTCATATTAATACCAGTATCAAGTGCAACGGTATTCTCGGTCCACTCCACATCTACCATCTCCCACCACTCGCGTGCTTCCTGCTGGTCAACAGGTTCATTGATGTTCGGATCCTCCGGATCATCAGTAGGCGGCGTCTCTTCCGTTGTACAGGCGGTCAAAGTCAGCGCCATGGCCAAAATAACGATCAAAGCCAACAGTAAAGATTTCAGCTTCATACTGTTCCCCCCTTTATTTTTACCTCATAAACTACTCTACCCCCTCTGTTAACCCCTAACACTCTTTTATCATACCACTCCTTTTGGCTCATTGCCAGCACAAATTATCAAAAAATTATGAAAAATTAATTAAATTTTCCACTTTTTCTTTTTAAACAACAAAAAATAATGGCCCCAACAGGGGCCATTATTCAATACTTATCGATATTATTATTTAATTCATTAATCCCATTTGTTTCCAGGACGATAAGCTTTACCGGTCATCTGTTCAACATCGATCCTGATAATCTGGGTTTTTTCATATGCAGCATGGATGAACCTTTCACCAGCCTCCTGATGATCGGGGGAGAATCGTTCAATAAAAGTACGCAGTGCAGTCAGCTTTTCATCGCCATCATCAATAAAGCTGGCTTTGCCAAAAGCGACCACGCTCTCAAAAGCAGCAGTGAATTTATCCGGGATAATCTGCGAATTAAGAATAGCGGTAAAGCATACCTTATCATTCTGCTTCAAGGCATCAATCTTATAGCCATATTTGGCAGAATGGATATAAATTTTACCATCGATGAACACATAATTCACCGGCACTGCATAGGGGTAACCATCATCACCATTCACAGAGAGGATACCATGATGCCCTTTAACAAAGAGGGCCTGGGTCTCTTCTGCTGAGAGCTGCCTTTTTTCTTTATACATCTTTCTTTCCATTATTAGACCGCCTCCCTTGACTTTTTTTCTTAATTATAGCACAATAATCTTTAGATGTATGTGGTAAATGCCACAAAAACAACAAAAATAGGCGGAAAATAAAAATGATAGCAAAATACGTGCCACTACTGCAGCAAACAACACTTTTTGCTGGCGTTGGCGAGGAGCAATTGCCGCTGATGCTCAACTGCTTAGGAGCCTATAGCAAAACATATGGCAAAGATGAATATGTATTACATCTGGGTACCAAAATCTCAGCCATTAGCATCGTTCTCTCTGGCAGTGTTTTTCTTATCCGTGACGACTATGCCGGCAACCGTGAGATCCTGGCGAATATTCTTCCTGGACAACTATTTGCCGAATCATTCGCCTGTCTAAGACAGGAATATTTAAACTTTGATGTTATCGCCCAGGAAGCGACGGAGATCCTTTTTCTCGATATTCAAAAGGTGTTGACTATATGCAGCTCCGCATGTGAATTTCACAATAAAGTTATCCAAAACCTACTCTATCTATTGGCTGAACAAAATCTCCAGCTAAGCGTCAAAATGGAACACGTCTGCCAAAGGAGCACCCGTGAGAAGCTCCTCTCATATCTTAATGAACAGTGCCGTAAACATAACAGCCGCACTTTCTCCATTCCCTTCAACCGGCAACAGCTGGCAGACTATCTCTCAGTAGACCGCAGTGCCATGTGTAAAGAGCTTTCCCATTTGCGCCAGGAAGGGCTGATAGAATACCAAAAAAACCATTTTCATCTTTTGCTATCCTAATTGTAGGAGACTAAACATATAAACTAAACAAGAGCTGGCAGATGCCAGCTCTTGCTGATGTTGATTATTATCCCGCAGCCAGCGGGTAGATTAACGGTCGGTTTACAGACCATATTTCTTTTTGAATTTATCTACGCGGCCGCCCTGCTCGACAAGAAGTCTTTTAGAACCGGTGTAAAAAGGATGGCAGGCAGAGCAAACCTCAACCTTGATCTCTTTTTTGGTGGAGCCGGTCTTAAATCTATTACCGCATGCGCAGATGACTTCCGCCTCATAATAATCGGGATGGATACCTTTCTTCATATTGGTCACCTCTTTTTTCCACATTACTGACATTACCGTATAAATATCAGCCCAAATATTTTATCATACCTAATACATTTTGTAAAGGACTTTTTTCTAACCTTTCTTACCATCATTTAGTCTATTCCCTTTGGCTGAGCTAGAGCTTTAAGCTGTTCCGCTTCTTCCATCAAATCCAATATCTCATTCTCCAGACGGTCACGGTCAGCTACAAACTCCATCAGTAGCTGGTAATCTTCTGGAGCGCAAGCATCGATCTGGTCGGATACTGTTTCCAGCTCTTCTTCTAGCTCAGCGATCTTCAGTTTCAGCCGCTCTTGCTTTTTCTGGATACGTCTGGCCTCGGCCTGCTCCTCTTTACGCCTCCGGTATTCCTCAGCGGCTGAAGTAGCTTTCTCCTCTTCCTGAGCAACAGCTGGCTTCTCAGCTATAACAGTATCAATATTCTTATTCAGTGATAGCGGCGATTGTGTCTGATCACCACTCTTATTCAGCTGTTCCAGATAATCATCATAATTGCCCAGATATTCTTGCAGGCCTTCCGTGGTCAACAGATAGATACGGTCAGCCAAGCGATTGATCAAATAGCGGTCATGGGAGATAACCAGCATCGCGCCAGGATAATTGAGCAGCGCCTCTTCCACAGCCTCCCGACTTTCAATATCAAGATGGTTAGACGGCTCATCAAGAAGCAAAAAATTGGCCGGATAAAGAATTAACTTCATCAGCTCCAAACGAGCCCGTTCACCACCGGAAAGCTCATTGATGCTCTTTTCCACGCTCTCGCCGGGGAAAAGGAAGCTACCCAGCATAGTGCGGATTCGCGTCTGAGTCAGGCGTGGATAGCAGTTAGTCATATGCTCCAAAATACTCTCTGAGCCCTTCAATTTGGTTTGCAGCTGATCATAATAGGCAGGGATAATATTAGCACCCAGTTTGACCATGCCGCTATCAGCTGTTTCCTGTCCCATAATGATCCGCATCAAGGTTGTTTTGCCACAGCCATTAGGACCCAGAAGAAAGATCCGCTCCCCTTTTTGAACATGCATATTCACATGGGCAAAAAGCTTTTTGCTGCCAAAACCTTTCGCTACCTCATGCAGTTCAAGCACATCATTGCCACCAGGAGGCGGGGTAGAAAAACTGAAGCCCAGTGTTTTTGCAGCGGCTTCTGGTGCCCGTAGATCTGCCTTCAAACGGTCGATCTGCTTTTGCTTACTGGCAATAGTGACATAATTACGAGCCTGATTGAAGCGTTTCTGCTGGGCGATAATGGCCTCGATACGGCGTATCTCCCGCAGCTGGTTTTGATAACGACGGAGCAGCGATTGATCTTCGCTCTCCTTTTTCTCCAGGTGTTGGCTATAATTACCCTTAAAACAACGCAAAGTCCCATGCTCCAGGGCCCAGGTTTCATTAGTTACTTTATCGAGGAAATAGCGGTCATGGGAGATAACAATGAAGGCGCCGCGATAATTAGCCAGATACCCCTCGAGCCATTCAATGCTATTGATATCCAAATGATTAGTCGGCTCATCCAAAAGCAGGAGATTAGATTCTGTCAGTAGCACCTTGGCCAAAGCAGCCTTAGAACGCTGTCCGCCTGACAGGGCACGCACCGGCAGCGCAAAATCACGCTCTGCAAATCCCAGCCCCAGAAGGGTAGAACGCAAGCGTGAGCAGTAGGTATAGCCGCCTTGGTCAGCATACTGCTCCTGCAAACGCTGCTGTTCTTCCAGCAAAGCAGGAGTAGGTGCTAGCTCTAATTGTTCATTGATCTCATTGAGCCGGTTCTCTATCGCGCTGAGGCCAGCAAAAACCTGCGCCACAGCCTCATAAAGAGTAGTAGCCTCATCAGCCAGCAAAAACTGCTCCATATAAGCCAAGCGGGTTTCACGGCTATAAGCTACACTGCCGCTATCTGGTTGAAGTTGACCGCACATTACTTTGAAGAGGGTTGTTTTACCACAACCATTCATTCCAACCAAACCAATATGGGAAGTATTTTGGATAGTGAAATCAAGGCCGGAAAAAAGCTCGCGCGTCACAAAAGAGACGCTCAAATCATGGCCAGCTGCTAACTGCATTGTTCTGGCCCGCCTTGTAGATTATTCTTTTTGCTCTTGCTCATTTTGTTTGCCATCTTGTTCATCATTTATCTCATCGATAGTTACTTCTTCATCACGGATAGTCTGAGGTCCACTATCAGCCGGTTGGGAAAGTTCATCGGGCTCAACAGCAGCACTCTGTTCCGTTTCTTTAGCAGCCCTGGCATCAGCTTGCGCTTCTTTTATCTGCTGCGCCTTGGTTACAATCCGCACTTTGGCTTCCTTCATCTTGGGTAACAAAGTAGTCTGAATACCATTAGCTCCCCGGCGGAATAATACCGCAATCTGCTGTCCGGTAGTTTTGAGAGCAGCAGCCACTTTTTTAGCACCATTTTGGCAGCCGGCAGATAGCCGCCGCGCAATATCTGCGGCAACAGGCTTAGTGGCAACAGTATTAGCAGCGCCAGCATCATTCTGGTCATTCGCAGCAATATTTTCCTGAGTCGATGTGGTCACAGCAGAAGTGTTGAAAGCTCCTAACTGTTCTGTATTTTCCTCTTGAGGCCTTGCGGCTTGAAAGCTAGCGTCATTATGCTCTTTGGCTTCAAAGGCAAGATCATTTTTCTCCTCAATATCCGCGGTTCTAGGATAAATCAAAGTCTGCTCTAAGTCATGCTTCTGAGCATCCACTGTCTGATGATGTTGCGAACGTGCTTGTTGTTTACGGGCTCTTTGTTCAGCCAGTTCCTTTTCTCGTTGGGCACTAGCGAGATCGGCCTGCCGTCGGGCCTCTTCTACACGCTGCTGATCGGTTAAGACGTGAGATGAGATCATGCCATCAGCACGCCAAGCAGCCTCTGCCGCCAGACGCTGCTGATGCTCCAGACGACGAGCTTCACGCTCCTGTTCTTTACGCAAAGCGCGTTTTTTCTTCCAAATGCGGCAGGCCACTAAAATAGCCAAAGAAACCAACATGCCGCCAATGCCGATAATAATATATAGGTTATGACCGATCTGATTAAGCTGGATTTTAATAGGTAAAAAGCTTAGGAAGTCCATGTCCAGTGCCACATAGAGACCCATCATCAAGAGGAAGGCCGGCATAAACAGTCCCCAGATAAAACTCGAACGTGAGGACAGGAATAGCTGTACCAATAAAAAGACTATTACCATAGCGATAATACAGAGAATTATTATTCCTTGATCCAGCATCCGGGCACCTCCATTCATGTATCAAAAGTATAACAGAAAGATATAAAAAAATAAAGCTTTGACTGGCGGTAATATTGTCTGAAAAGTGATTTAGTGATAAAATCTTCATATGTGATTGGAGGTGCAGGGGTTGGACGCCTTTTTATTTAGTTTCAATTCTGTTTTTCCGATTTTTTTAGTGATGGCGTTAGGATATTTTCTCAAACATATCGGCGTTATCAACGATGCCTTTATCAATGTCGGGACCAAGATTACCTTTACCGTGGCGATTCCCTGCATGGTATTCCCCAGCATTCTTAATGCCCATCTGGAAGATACTTTTGATCTCAAGCTAATCATTTATGCAGTGCTGGCAACCATTGTAGCGTTGCTGATCCTAAGATTGGTAGTACCCCGCTTCATCCATGAGGCAGCCAGCTGGAGCGCCTTTATTCAGGGAGCATTCAGAAGCAATTTTATCATTATCGGCTTTGCCTTAGCCAGCAGCTTAGGCGGCGAAGCCGCGCTGGCTAAAACAGCAATGATGCTGGTATTTATTGGTCCACTCTATAATATCCTCAGCGTTTTGGTGCTAGCTGAGGCTGAAAAAGGGAAGGAAGGACATAGCATCGCCAAAAGCCTCTATACCAATCCGGTATTGATTTCCACAACTTTAGCGATCATCCTCTCTCTCTTAAATGTGCAGCTACCGGAATTCATCAGCTCGCCGATTGATATGCTAGGTGATATGACGCTGCCTCTTTCGCTGCTAACTTTAGGCGGAAGTATCAGTTTCAACAAAGAAGAGGTCAATCTCCGCCAGGCCTTAGTTGCCTCTACTATTAAGGTGGTCATTATCCCGTTGATCTTTATCCCTTTGGCATATTTACTGGGGTTCCGGGGAATAGACATCATCATCTGCCTGATTCTTTTTGGTTCTCCGGCAGCAGTATCCTGCTTCCCTATGGCCTATCAAATGGGCGCAGACCACCGTTTATCCGGGATGATCATTGCCATGACCAATACCATGGCTATTTTAACGCTTTTTCTCTTTGTTTTTGCCCTGCGTATCTTATCAATCATTTAAAAGTACTTTTAGCAATTTTTAAAGAGAAAAAATTTGACAAGAGCCAGCTTCATCATTATAATAAAATAATTACCGCAAGTTGTTGGGAAAGGCCTGGGGCTTTTCCCAAAATATTTTTACTTATCAGCTTTATTATATCGGTATTGCTTCTGATAGTCCAAAGGTTGAGTTGCCGTCAGCAGCAAGAAACGGTAACTCCTAATATTTTTCCATAAAGGCAGGTAATGACTATGCTAAACCTTCTTGACAGTATACCTAATGTTCTGCTGCTCGGCGCGGGCCCCAGCTGCTGCGCACCATCTACTTACCATGCGTTGGCATGCCCTACTCTCAGCCATATGGATCCTTATTTCATCAAAATCATGGATGAGATCAAAAGCTATCTCCAACAATTGATGAATACCACCAATGAGCTGACCGTACCTCTCTCCACCAGTGGTTCCGGCGGCATGGAGGCAACCTTTGTCAATATCGTGGAGAAGGGTGACAAGATCCTCGTGCTGGAAAACGGCAGCTTCAGCGAAAGAATGATCGATGTTGCCGGACGTCTTGGCGCAGAGGTAACTGCCCTGCATTATACTTGGGGAACCCCTATCGACGTTGATGAAGTGGCAGCACAGCTCAAGAAGGATCACTATAAAGCAGTCGCCATGGTATATGCTGAAACATCAACCGGTATTCTCAACCCAATGGAAGAGATTGGCGCACTGGTCAAAAATACTGATACCCTATTGTTGGTAGATGCGGTACCGGCCCTGGGCGGTATACCGATCAAAGTTGACGAATGGGGCATTGATATCTGCTACAGCGGCTCACAAAAATGCCTCTCCTGCCCGCCCGGACTGTCTCCGATCACCGTTTCTCCTAAGGCGATCGAAGTAATCAAAAACAGGAAAACCAAAGTACCTAACTGGTATCTGGATATGAACATGATCATGGGCTATTGGGGCGGCGGACAATCCCGCGTTTATCACCATACAGCACCAGTCAATATGATCTATGGTCTGTACCAGGCACTCTATAATATTTTTGAAGAAGGCGTAGATAAGGTCTTTGCCCGTCATATGGATGCGCATCACCGTTTGATTGCTGGCATCGAAGAACTAGGCTGGGAGCTGTTGGTTGAGGATGAGCGTTACCGCCTGCCGGTGGTCAATGCCGTCAAAATTCCCGCCGGGGTCGATGCCGCAGCTTTCCGCAGCAAACTGCTTAATGATTATCGCATTGAAGTCGGTGGCGGCTATGGCTCGCTTGACGGCAAGGTCATTCGTATCGGACTGATGGGTTATAATGCCCAGCCCTATAATGTCGACCGTCTCCTGGCAGCCATGAAGGAGATCATCGCTGG
>CALYAP010000066.1 GCA_944393575.1 uncultured Clostridia bacterium | reverse complement strand
ACTGCTGATATCTCTATCAGCTTCGCTTTTTCTTGGCTTGTGTTACTGTTCAGTTCTCAAAGACCTTCTTGCTTTCGCCCGCCCCGGAAGCTCCCTCCCGCAGCGCGCTTTGCTAGTATAGCATTTTCACCAAAGCAAGTCAACACTTTTTTTCCAAAAAATTAAAGGAAATTTAAATGATTTTGCTTTTGGGGAAGCTTTATTAATATACCATAATTTCGGGTAACTTGTCAATGAAAAATTGTAAGAATATTAAATAAAAATATCAATAAAAACTATTATTCTTTGAAATAGCTTTCAGAGAGTTTTAAACCTCTTTCCTTATCTAATCCTGACAAGCTTTTTTAGTCAACAGCCACTCTAAATAAGGAGTTGCCCCATAGTATATTAATAGCGCAATATATCATTCCCTGATTTTGCCATAATATTCATTAACTATTATTATCTTAAGATAAAAAACTCAAAAGATTTCCCCTTTACTTTTGCCAGCGAATATTTTATAATAATTGCCGTGAGTTAATTACTCTCAATAAATAATCTGCCTACCGTGCCGGAGTGGCGGAACTGGCAGACGCAACAGACTTAAAATCTGTCGAAGGTAACTTCGTACCGGTTCGAGCCCGGTCTCCGGCACCAAAGTGATACCGTCAAAGCAGCTACTCTAAATGGGCTAGCTGCTTTGGTATTATAATACCCTTCTAACCGCAAGTTTATCTATATCAAGAAACCAATCATAAGCCGGAAAAACTTAAATAAAAGATACTAAAGGCTAAGTCTTAGAGATACAATAGCTATTTAAAATATTAAACAATATTAAATTAACAAGGAAAGTACTTATAGATGAAAAAAGAAAGAATTATTTTTCTTTGGTTTCAAATGTGGCTACAACAAAAGGATCTGGGGATCGATGAAATCTTCGCCAGCGATGCCATTTATACCGAAAGCTGGGGACCCCGTTATCAAGGCAGAGCAAAAATAAAGCATTGGTTCAATGAATGGAATACTCGCGGCCAAGTTCTGATATGGGATATCAAACAATACTGGCACCGAGGTAATACCACTATTGTAGAATGGTATTTTAAATGCACAATGAATAATGGAGAAACGCAAGCCTTTGATGGGCTCTCTCTGATCAAATGGACCAATGAAGGCACAATTAGCACACTCAAGGAGTTTGGCTGTAACATTAATAATTATGACCCCTACCAAGAAGGATCTAGTCCGCATTTTAAAGAGGAAAATCCACTATGGTTTTAATCGATAAAAATACAAAAGCAATAGCAATAATATGGCTTATAGCTTTTATCATGTAAAACAATCTGACTAATAACGATAAAAATCTGATCAACATAATAAATAGCAAAAGCATCCCAGGGTCAAACTTCGGGATGCTTTTGCTGCAAACAAACTACCAAACATATATAAGTAGAGTCATTGGCCAATTATTATCAGTAATACCGAGTTAAAGAACAAACAATTTGACTAAATACCTTCCAGGGAGCGCTGATTAACTACTAATTTAACCTGTACACGCTTTCCTTTATGGTAAGGTTTATCTATTTCCCGCAAACAAATATATGCTGCAGCATCGACAAAATTATCAACGCCATCACCACCATCTGCTAAAGGAGTAACGATTATTTCATCATTGATCTTTTGCGCATTCACCCGCACATACCAATCATTTTTACCAGTAGGAGGGAAATCCGCACCTAAAACAGCATCTACTGTAGTCTCTTCAAAATAGGGAGTCTGATAAAAAAGTTCTATCGTTGGAGGCAATACCCGATTAGTCATATTCAGCATTGCATGCGGAGGACCAGGAATACCTAATACCGGAGTTCCACCGATAACAGCCACCAAAGTTGGCGATCCTCCAGGCCCACAAGCTAAACCATGAGTAACAATAGTGCCAATATTACGAATAGCCTGCAGGCTATAATCATTGAAACGTTTTTCCCCCTTGCCAACACCACCGATAACAACTAACAAATCACTATCTGGAAGTGCCCTCTCGATAGCATGACGGATACGCAAACTATTATCTCCAATGATCCGGCTTACCCTAACTACTGCGCCACATTGCTCCGCGATGCATTTAATATAAATACTATCCGATTCAACAAACTGCCCCGGACCAGGAGCTTCTCCTAAAGCAACTAATTCTCCACCAGTAGGAATAATTGTTACCCGTGGCTTCTTTAGCACTAAAACATCAGTAATTCCATTGTAGTATAGAAAAGAAAGCATCGATGCAGTCAATTTCTTGCCGTTTCGGATCAACAGATCACCTTTTTGAACAGTAGAGCCTTCCGGTTCTATGCCCTGGTGGTGAACTAATTCATCGTCAATAGTAACACTGCCATCAGCATTAAAATGGCATTGTTCTGCATTACAGTTAGTATCAAATGGGGGGTAAACCGGTGTCCCCATATTGCCCAGCTGAAACTCTCCTGGAGCAAAAGTGCACTGGCCTTGGGAACGCCGCTCTAAATATAGTTGCCAATTTACCACTATCCCATCCTTCATAGTTACAGAGTGGTTCGGGACATTATTAATAGCATAAATATCCTGGGCAGTAATGCGGTTCAGTGCCTCGCCAACGGGGATCCGTTCGATAGCCAAAGAAAAATCAGCCAGCTCATAAAGTCGCTCAAAAGCGTCTTTCGGTTGCAAATGGGGTTTAAGCTTGCGGGTACATTCATTAGCACAATCATGGCAAACACCTCCGCAAGCTTTTGGGGGAACTAAGATATATTTATCTGTAACAATATAATCTTTGGGCACAATACTCTCCTCCATAAAACCAGCAACAGCTACTGAGATAAAAAGGATACTATCCAGCCCAGCAGCTGTCACTATCAGCCAATACTATTTATAGTTAATCATGATAAACTTCCAGTGGTTTAGCACCGTCAAAATCATGAGGATGCATCAATAACCAGTCCTCTTCAGTGATCTCAATACCGACAAAAGTGGAATAGAAATCCTGAGCCAATTCCCAGACATCGATATCAGCAAACCGGTCTGGGTACATAATCTTGGCCATAGTTATCACACCTAAGCCAAGCTCAGTATCTCCGTTCCAGTTAGACAAGCCGCGCGGCATAATATAAGCGTCGCCGTTTTGTACTGCAGTGATGCTATTATATCTTTCATCAGCCTGTAATTCGAGGAAGTATCCTTTCAGCTCTTCACCATATTGGCGGACACTGGTATTTTGGAACATAAAATCAGGATCAATAGCGATAATTTCTTCAGCGCTCAGTTCTCCGTAATAAGTGCCCTCAAACATATCGGCAGCAGCATTGATACCACCTGCTAGCTCAATGCAAGCCCCAACAGTATAAGTATTGTTCCAAACATTATTGATGCTGGCATTAATGGCCAGAGCTACTTTGCGTTCTTCTTCTGGGATATCAGCAACACGCTCTGAAACCAGATCCAGGATATCCTGGCGCCACTGCAAATATTCATTGGCTTTTTCGGTCTCACCAATCAGCTCGGCTACTGCCATCAACTCAACAGTAGAGCTCTCTAAAGCTGGCAAAGAGGAATCAACAGCTCCATCAACATATACCGGCATTCCTAGTTCCCGCATCTTTTTATTAGCTTCTGGCGCTTCGGTAGGTGAAATGATAACATCTGCATCGGCTTTGAGCAGCTCTTCAATATTCACTTCGTCAAAATTACCATAATCAGGTATTTCCTGCAGCTCTGGCATAGCCTGCATCAACCAATTATAGCGGGTGGTATCACACATACCGACCAGCAGATCAGTACGGTTCAACAGCACCAAGCTCTCAAAAGCCCCCTTCCAAGAGGTTACTACAATAGATTCAATGTTTTCCGGTACAGTAACGGTATTGCCTTCCAGATCGATGACTTCCCGATAGCCTTCAGTTACATCTTGGGTGTCATTATCATTAGGAGTAGTTTCACCATTGCTGCAAGCAACTAATAGGGCAAAAGAAAGAATGACAGCTAAACATAAGAAAAGAATTTTTACACTTTTTTTCATTATTTCATCTCCTATCACTAATTATAAATGCATCTTTAAATAAGTTAATCGTGATAAACTACTAACGGCTTAGCACCATCAAAATCATGCTGATGCATAAACAGCCAATCATCCTCGGTGATCTCAATACCTAAAAATCGTGAATAAAAATCTTGCGCGATTTCCCAGACATCGACATCCTCAAAGCGATCAGGATACATCAGCTTAGCCAACATAACTACACAAATGCCAATTTCATAATCATCATCCCAACCAGCAATACCATAAGGCATGATATAAACATCGCCATTTTCGATTGCCGTGATGCCGTTAAAACGTTCATCCGCCTGTAATTGCTGATAATAACCTCTTAGCTCATCGCCGTATTCTCTGACACCGATTGTCTGGAAAATAAAATCAGGATCCAGGGCAATAAGCTCTTCAGCGCTTAATTCCCCATAATAAGTATTTGGAAAATAATCGGCAACCAAATTAATGCCGCCAGCCAACTCAATATCGGCGCCGCAAAGATAAGTATTGTTCCACACCTGCTGGATACTCTCATTGATGGTGATAGCGGTTTTGCGCTCTTCTTCTGGGATATCAGCAACTCTTTCGGCTACAAAATCTAACCATCCCTGCCGCCATTCAATAAGCTCATTGGCCTTATCGGTTTCTCCGATAACTTCCGCAACAGCCAACAATTCAGTCTGGCTGCTAAAAGTAGCGTCTTCATCAGGGTTAACTGCGCCGTCAACATATACCGGCATTCCTAGTGATAGCATCTGCTCATTGACCTCTGGAGCTTCTGTTGGGGAAAAGATGATGTCGACATCTGCTTTAAGCAGCTCTTCGACATTGACATTTTCAAAACTGCCGTAATCAGGAACATCCTTAAGCTCAGGATATACCTCCAACAACCAGGCATAACGGCTAGTATCGCACATACCTGCCAGCAAATCCATCCTGCCCAACAGCACCAGGGCTTCAAAAGCACCTTTATAAGATGTTACAACCACCGACTGAATATCTTCTGGGACCTGAACGGTATTACCAGCTAAATCAGTCACCTCGAAGTATTGCCGCTGATCCTCAGCATCCTGATTAGCATTCACATTGTCATTATTATTACAAGCTACTAAAAAAGTCATAGCTGCAACGACCAAGAAGCCAACCAAAAAGCCTTTGAATGCTTTTCTCATAACATTACCCCCTGCAATTCTAAATTTTATATCAAGTCTGCGGGAAAGATCTTCCATAAGACAATGATACCTATTAAAATGGCTCATCTAATAATTGCTCTTACCACGAATCATCAAAGCGATAAAGAATGGTGCACCTACAATAGCAGTCAAAACACCTAGCGGGATTTCCGTGCTAGCCAAAGACCGCGCCACATTATCCACGATTAATAGGAAAGCACCTCCCATTAAAGCAGCTGTCGGCAGTAGGGCTTTATTATTAGAGCCTACCAACATTCTGCTCCAATGTGGAATCACCAGACCGACCCAGCCAATCAGACCACCGATAGAAATAGAGGTAGCAGTTAGCAAAGTGGAGCAAAGAATAGCAATAATACGCAAGCGTTTAGTTTCCACACCTAGAGATCTAGCCTCATCTTCGCCTAAGGACAAAGCATTAAGCTGCCAACTGAGCAAAAAGAGCGGGATAGCGAATACCACCATCATCAATAGCACATAGGTGAGATCCGACATCATCACATTAGAAAGGCTGCCCATCAGCCAATAGGTAATGCTAGGTAAGGTATTTTCTGGATCAGCCATAAACTTTAATAAGGTAATGAAGGCCTCTGCCAGTGATCCGATAAAGATACCCGATAGAATTAATGCTAGCGCTGGATCGCGTTTGATTTTTCCGCTAACCATATATGTCAGACAAACTGCCCCTAAGCTAAAAGCAAAAGCCATCGCCTGAGTCCAAAAAGCACCCAGCCCATTAAAAATAGCTAAAGCAGCTCCCAAAGATGCGCCTGAGGCAGCGCCCAAAATATCTGGAGAAACGAGTGGATTCTTAAAAACAGCCTGATAAGTAGCGCCAGACAAGGAAAGAGCAGCACCAATAAAAACTGCTGCCAGAATCCTCGGTAAACGGATATAGATAACTACTTTTTCATAATTATCCGGCCAGGTCTGCTCAATAGGGAAAATCTGTGAAAGTAATACTTTGCCGGCATCAATCAAATTGACTCCATAACGGCCAAAATTGAAGGAAGCAATAATTACTATAAGTAAAACCAAAGCGCAACAGAGAACTCGCCTCCGCATAGACTTGGTTTGCTGAGTATGGATATCGCTAAATTTCACTTTTTCTTCCTGCCTCTTCTCCTTAGTTAAGTCAATACCCGAGCAAAGTTACGATAAAGGAACGCACACTTTGACTTCAGCCTGAGCGGTTTTGGAATAAACCCCGGTATTAATGATCCGGGTGGATACTGAGTATAGGTCACAGAGACTTTCCTCCGTAATAACATCACCAGGATTGCCAATGGAGTAAATGCCACCATCTTTTAGTAACAGTGCCTTATGTGAATATAAAAAGGCATGGTCGGGAAAATGAGAAGCCATGATAATCCCCAACCCTTGCTGAGAAAGTAGGCTGATCTGCCGCAAGACCAGCTGCTGGTTGCCAAAATCAAGAGCTGCTGTTGGCTCATCCATCACCAGAATCTGTGGCTGCTGAACTAAAGCTCTGGCAATAAGCACCAGTTGCTTTTCACCGCCGCTTAATTCGGTATAACGTTTATCCAATAATTTGCTAATATTTAGTTTATCGACTACCTCTTCGGCGATATCGATATCCTCCTTGCGCGGAGAAGCAAACATTCCCAAATAGGCAGTACGTCCCATCAGAATAATATCGGAAACGCTATAAGCAAACGGAGGACTGGTAGCCTGAGGGATATAGCCGATAGTTTGAGCTAACCGGCTACGAGGCCAATCCTTGGTATCTTCACCATCAATCATCAAAGCTCCACCTAGCATAGGTATCAACCGTAACATTGATTTGAAAAGCGTCGATTTACCGGCGCCATTAGGTCCCAGAATACATAGCACCTCACCTGCTTCTACACTAAAATTAATATTTTGCAGAACCGGGTGTGCTGCTGAATAACCACAGGTACCATTTTGGACAAGAAGAGTCATATGTTTATCCTTTAAAAATATCTATTATAATAAATATATTTATCCTCATTTCAGAATAATTAATTCAGCGATAATTATATATAAATAGGCAAAAGGTGTCAAGAATTTTATTCTTAAATAAAAATAATAGTTAATTGAGAATAATCGGTAAATTTTCCTACGGATTGACATCATTATGGCTAACATGATAAATTATTCGTAATTAAATATAATATTTATTTGACAATAATACATTGCAGCGCATCAATTATGTGAGGTGAAAAAGATGCCAAACAACAACCTGCGTCCCAATCGTCAGGAAATGCTAAATATCTTACAACAACAGTTGCGCCCGATCAATAGATATGAGGTGTTACCGCTCACTGAACTGGCAGGACGTATTGCCGCAGAGGATATCATGGCAGTTCATTCTCTGCCTAATACAAACACTGCTGCCATGGATGGTATAGCCATTCGTTTTGCTGATCTGCAAGGGACAGACCCTAGCACTTGGCAGGAGGGCAAAGAATATATCTATGCTAATACCGGGTGTGAGGTTCCGCAGCAATATGATACTGTCATCAAGATAGAAAATGTCTCTTTTGATGAAAAAGGACATCTCTGCCTACACTATCATCCTCAACAAAAGGGAGAATTGCTCCACCACCCCGGGACCCAGGTGGTAGCTAATGAACTGTTGGTTCGTAGCGGAGAGGTGATTACCCCTTCCCTAATCGGGATTATGGCATCAGGAGGCATCACTCAGGCTAAAGTATTAGCCAGACCTCAGATAACCTTTATCCCTACTGGCGACGAATTGGTTCCCATCGGCCAATTACCCTTAGCTCTTGGCAAACAGATCGAATCTAATAGCATTATGTGCGGGGCACAAGTTCAGGAATGGGGCGGTGAATATCGCTCGCTGCCAATTATCGCAGATAAAGCAGAGCTTATTCGCCAAGCAGTTTTAGATGCTGCAGCCAGCTCAGACTTAGTGGTAATCTGCGCTGGTTCGGCCAAGGGAACTCACGATTATACTTTGGCCGTTTTATCCGAGATCGGCAAAATGATTGTCCCTGAATTACGGCATGGGCCAGGCAAGCAATTTTCTCTCTATATGGTCAATGATGTTCCAGTCATCGGCCTCCCCGGACCACCACATGGAGCAGATCTGATCAGCCAGTTATATGTCAAGCCGGCAGTGGAGCTGCTACAAGGCCAGCCACTCCCTCAACCCTATTACATCAATGCCGAGTTAACAGCTGCTCTTGATAAAAGGGATATGGATTTTGTGGTTCGGCTTCGCCTTTTCAGTCAAAATGGTAAAATGCTGGCTGAGCCGATCAACACCTTTGTTTTGACACGGGCAGCGGCTTATCAACAGATGAATTCCCTCTATTATCTTGAGAAAGGCACTAGCCATCATCAAGGAGAAGTTATTGCGATTGAATTAATGGTAAAACCAGAATATATCACAGAAAGCAATGGGGATAAAAATAATGGCAAATGATATTCTTTTACAAGAAAGCGTTGATCTAGTGCAAAACAGACTGGGGAAGCGGTTAAACGATCTTACCGTAGAAAGAGCAGTCTTTGGTCTTTTCTTTTCGGGAGTCAAACTATCTACCGGTCATGGCGGGCTATGTTTTACCCCTGTCAAGGAAATTCCTGAGGCGGTTTGCTGTCCCAGCTCCGCGGCTGCTATGCCATTATCCGGCAAGCTAGCCCAGCGTCCGGTCAGTGAATATCTCAATGATATCTTTAGCACCAATATCCTAAAAAAGACTCTAGGCATCGCAACATTAAATGCCTTAAGCACTTTGATCTGGGAGTTAGAACTACCCACTGAATATGCTGTTGAATTAGGAGTAGATGCTTTTGATGAATTAGATGTAACTAAATATCCAAAAAGCGTAGTAATAGGTGCTTTAGTTCCCATACTCAAAAAGCTGATTGCAGCCAATTGTGATTTTCATGTTTTGGAGCAGGACCCGCGCACTTTAAAAGAAAGGGAAATGCCTTACTATGCGCCAGCAGAGCAGGCTGCAGATTTTGTGCCGTATGCTGACTTATTGGTCATTACCGGCGTTACTATTCTCAACGATACGCTGCCTGGTTTACTGGCAATGGCTAAACCTGGAGCGGAAATTCTAGTCACCGGTCCTACTGCCAGCATGCTGCCTGAACCACTTTTTGCTAAAGGAGTCACAATGACCGGGGGAATCATCGTGACTAAAGCTGATGAATTACTGGATATCATTAGTGAAGGGGGATCGGGATATCACTTCTTTGGCAAATATGCGGAACGTTCGGTAATCAAACGCAAGAAGTAATCATAAAAAAGCAAAACAAGCAAAGTAATACCCCCGTTGATAATTGATCAACGGGGGTATTATTAATAAAAATAAGAGCGCTCCTAAGAGCGCTCTTATAAAACATTTGTCATTGCGATAGGCTATTTAGCTTCCTCTTTTTGGACTTTACTCTTATTTCTCATCGAATAGAAAGAGCGCCAGACGAAAATAAAAGCAATCGCCAAGAAGACAATACCGATATATGGCGCGATAGGCGCAAACTGATCGGTAATAGCAATCTCCATAGCCAACATACCAAAGAGCGTGGTGAACTTGATGATCGGGTTCAAAGCAACAGAAGAGGTATCTTTAAAAGGATCGCCAACAGTATCACCAACGATAGTAGCATCGTGAAGCTCGGTGCCCTTCATCTTCAAGTCAACCTCAACGACCTTTTTAGCATTATCCCAGCAACCACCGGCATTAGCCATAAAGACTGCCTGGAACAGACCAAAGACCGCGATGGAAATAAGGTAAGAGATGAAGAAGGAAACCGGCTGGACATTATCGCCGCTAGGAGCGGAGAAGAATGCATAAGCCAAAGTGAAGCAGAAGACTGCAATAAAGATATTCAGCATACCATGTTGAGCATAACGGGTGCAGATCTTAACAACCTCTTTCGATTTCTCAGTAGAAGCTTTTAAGTCCGCATTCTCATCAAGTTGAATATTACCTTTAATATACTCAACAGCCTTATAGGAGCCGGCAACAACGGACTGAGTGGAGGCGCCAGTGAACCAGTAAATGGTCGCGCCACCGCAAATCAGGCCAAGGATGGTGAACGGATTCAGCAGGTTCAATACCTCAGCCGGGGCTACACCAGTGACATTACCGATAACCAAGATCAATGAGAAGATCATGGTAGTAGCACCAACTACAGCAGTACCGATCAACACTGGCTTAGCAGTAGCTTTAAAGGTATTACCAGCACCGTCATTAGCCTCAAGATAATCTTTAGCAACTTCGAAATCAGGTTTAAAGCCAAAATCTTTTTCGATCTCTTTATCGACATTATCGATAGACTCGATCAAAGATAGTTCATAAATGGACTGAGCGTTATCGGTAACTGGTCCATAGCTATCAACAGCAATAGTGACAGGACCCATGCTGAGGAAACCAAAGGCCACCAGACCAAAGGCAAAGATCGACTGGTAATCCATAATAGCGGCTAAGCCGTTATTGCTGGCAAGATAAGCGACAAACATCAGGCCAAAGAAGACCATGCCGATCCAGAAAGCACTGTAGTTACCGGAGGTCAAACCAGAGAGAATATTCAAGGAAGCGCCGCCCTCTTTAGAAGTAGTAACGGTTTCCTGTACATGCTTGCTCTTGGGGCTGGTAAAGACCTTGGTAATTTCAGGAATAACTGCACCGCCCAAGGTACCGCAGCTGATAATGATAGCCAATACATACCACAGATTAGGATCATAAGCACCAACTGCAGAGTTAGGACCAATGATAAAGTAGCTGGAAACAAAGGTAACGATAATGGAAAGAATCGAGGTGATCCAAACCAAAGTGGTCAAGGGACGTTCAAAATCCAGCTTGTCTGCATTACTATAACGGGCATGAGAGATAGCACCGTTGACATAGTAAGAAATAACCGAAGTAATGAGCATCAGGATACGCATAATGAAGATCCAGCTCAACATAACCGGCTGCAGCGATGGTTCTACAGCTAAAACGATGAAAGTAACCAAAGCAACACCGGTAACGCCATAGGTTTCAAAACCGTCGGCAGTAGGACCAACACTATCGCCAGCATTATCGCCGGTGCAGTCAGCAATAACGCCTGGGTTACGCGGATCATCCTCACCGATCTTAAAGACGATCTTCATCAAGTCTGCGCCGATATCAGCGATCTTAGTGAAGATACCACCAGCAATACGCAGGGCAGATGCGCCAAGGGATTCACCAATAGCAAAACCAATAAAGCAAGCGCCGGCAATATCGCGAGGAACAAAGATCAAGATGACCAGCATCATAACCAATTCCATACAAATCAGGGTAACACCAATGCTGATACCTGCATTGAGCGGGATATTCAGCAGCTTGAGAGGTTTGCGCTCTAAAGAAGCAAAGGCCATACGGCTATTGGCCATGGTATTCATTTTCATACCATACCACGCTACTACGTAAGACCCCAAAATACCTAATACTGCCCAGAGCAAAATCATGAGCACACGGCCAGCACCCATACCGTCTAGGACGCCAAAGTAGAATGCTATACAAATACCGATGAACAGCAGGAGCAAGCATAAGAATTTACCCTGCTGGATCATATAGGTTTTACAGGTCTCATAAATTGTAGCGGCAACATCGAGCATTGATTTATGCGCACGCAATTTACGAACTTTAAAGAATTGATAAATACCGAATAAAAAGCCTAAAATACAAACGCCGATACCAATCATCAGCAAAGTACGCTGGAATGGTTCGAATTCCGGGATTACAAGGTCTGCCTCGCTGGCGAAGGCATAAGCCGGACTCAATAAAACGAATAAGGCCGCCAGCGGAAGAATGACTTTTCCGCGTAACAAGAGTAACTCCCCTTTCTTGACAATATATTAATATGAAGAAACAACTCCTCACAAGCTGTTCTATTATAAACACATCTGACGAGAAAAACAAGTCTTTTTATACAAAAATAACTATTTTTTATCAAAAAAATTTCGTATCTTTTTCAAATAACCTTCGGAATAATTTCACTGAAGACAAAATGTCCAATTAGCGGACAAAACTTATCAATAATGCTGAATATTCTTCAATAAAAACAACAGACCCGCTGACAATATAGCGAGTCTGTTTGCTGATAGTCACTATCTAAGTATAAGTTTAAGCGTATAGCGGGTGACTAGCGGTCAATTCTTTAACTATCTTAACTGCCTGATTGAATTTTTCTTCATCTTTAGTCAGGCACATAGCAATAGCATCAGCGACCTTAGCAAAGTCTTCTTCTACAAAGCCTCTGGTAGTGCAAGCGGCAGAACCAAGCCTGATGCCGCTGGTCACGAAAGGTTTTTCCGGATCAAAGGGGATTCCGTTCTTATTGCAGGTAATGCCGGCTTCATCTAAAATATGCTCCGCTTCTTTACCAGTCATGCCAATAGGACGCATATCAACCAGCATCAGATGATTATCAGTACCGCCGGAAACGATTCTCAAACCATTATCAGCCAAGCCCTTAGCCAAGACCTGGGCATTCTTTTTGACCTGGATGATATATTGCTTGAACTCTGGCTTAAGCGCTTCACCCAAAGCTACAGCTTTAGCGGCGATGACATGCATCAGTGGACCACCCTGAAGGCCTGGGAAAACAGCCTTATCGATCAGCTTAGCATATTCTTCATTATTGGTAAGAATCAACCCGCCGCGGGGACCACGCAACGTTTTATGCGTGGTAGAGGTGACAACATCACAATATGGTACTGGCGACATATGCTCGCCAACTGCAACCAGTCCAGCAATATGGGCCATATCGGTCATCAGCAGAGCGCCGCAAGCATCGGCGATCTCTCTAAATTTAGCAAAATCGAGAGCACGGGGATAGGCTGAGGCACCGGCAACGATCATCTTTGGCTTAACTTCCATCGCCTGCTTCATCAGCAAATCATAATCAATGGTCTCTGTATCCTTTTCTACACCGTAAGAGACAAACTCATACTGTTTGCCAGAAAAATTAACCGGTGAACCATGAGTCAGATGTCCGCCATGCGCCAGGCTCATACCTAAAATACGGTCGCCAGGGTTCAATAGAGCAAAATAGGCTGCCATATTAGCCTGCGCGCCACTATGAGGTTGAACATTAGCAAATTTAGCGCCAAACAACTTTTTCGCACGTTCGCGTGCCAACTCTTCAGCAACATCAACACACTCACAGCCGCCATAATACCGCTTACCAGGGTATCCTTCTGCATATTTATTAGTAAGTACTGAGCCCTGAGCGGCCATCACCGCGCGAGAGGTGAAGTTTTCTGATGCGATTAATTCGATCTTATCCCGCTGTCTAGCCAGCTCAGCAGTAACTGCTGCGGCAACTTCTGGGTCAGCTGCCTGTAAAATACTGAAATCAAACATGTTGTCCCTCCGTTTTTGCTAAAATAATATTGTATCCAGTAATTGGCACAATGCTCTCAATTGTTTTGCAGACCGATCGTTATAATGCTGATACAAATAAGAACTAAGAATTTATTTATTATAGCAGATAAGTAATACTTTAATCAAGTAATTGTTGTAAAATCCGCCTGGCTTTAGAGCTATATTCCAGATGATAATCCAAATAATAGGTCAAAGCGCTCTCTATTTCTGCCATCAACGGCGCACTGATACGAATCGATGGTATGCGTACCAGGGGAGAATCGACTAGTCGGCGCATCGTTTGCACTGCGCCGGCGCAGATCAACGGCGAACCATCACCAACCCCACAAGTAGCACAAAGCAGCCCCCCGGCTTTAGGCGAAAGGTGAAAACTGCCGCCCATCAAAGCCCGCCCGCAATGATCGCAGGCAGAAATATCTGGCAGCAAACCCAACTCCTGCAAAAGCCGCAGTTCAAAATAACGTGCGGTACGCGCATGATCATCATCCATCTTCAGCAAAGAAAAAACCGTCAGCAGCAGCGCAAAAAAGCGGGGCGACGGACGGTGCTCCGGCATAGCGATATCAGATAGCTCACTGATATAGGAAGCATAGACAATTGCCGAAAGATCAGCATCGACAGAGACAAAGCTGCTCTGGGGCAGTCCTTGGCTAATAAAAGAGACTCCTCCTTTAGGGCGGGAAAGAGTCAAAGAAACACGGCAAAACGGCTGAGCGATATTGCGCAACTTCCCGCCGGGTTTAGCAGCTCCCCTGGCAATTGCTACTCCTTTACCTGTCTCTAAAGCAAAATAAGTCAGGAGCTTGTCCTGCTCGCGGTAATCACGGGATTTAAGAATGATGGCATCAATGGTAGTATCTCTGATATCCATGAATAGTTATTCCTCTGGCAGCCAATTATCCAGCAGTCCAGTATTATTGCGCCAGTCTTTTTTTGCCCTTACCCTAATATCCAAATAAACACGACAGCCAAAGATCTTCTCGATCTCCCAACGGGCAGCAGCGCCGATTTTTTTCAACATAGCTCCCTGCTTGCCAATAATAATTCCTTTCTGACTATCACGCTCAACATAAATATTAGCCCCAATATAAAGCAAACCATTATCACGTTCCTCTAGTTCTGAAACAGTGACGGCAATCGAATGTGGTACCTCATCGGTAGTCAAACGTAGAGCCTGCTCTCGGATCAGCTCTGCCACCAGCATATTCTCCGGCAAATCAGAAACAGTATCCGGCGGATAATAGCAAGGCCCCTCCGGCAATAGTTTATAAATCGCTTCCAACAAGCTGTCCTTATTTTCACCACTGAAAGCAGAAAGAGGAATGATTTCCGCAAAAGAATACTTATCCGCATAAAAAGAGATCAAAGGCAGAAGCTGCTCTTTTTTGAAGAGATCTATTTTATTGAGTATCAAAAACACCGGAGTTTTCGGAGCATCCTTTTGCAACATCGAGAGAATATATTCTTCCCCGGCACCAAAAGACTCTGTGACATCCACCAAATAGAGAATAATATCACAGCCAGCTAAAGCATCATTGACGGAGTTCATCATCCGCTCTCCCAGTTTAAACTTTGGTTTATGTACACCGGGAGTATCCAGCAGCACCACCTGCATCCGTTCATCAGTATAAATGCCTCTGATGGTATTACGTGTCGTCTGTGGTTTATCGGAAATAATAGCTACTTTTTCCCCCACCAGCTGGTTGGTAAGGGTGCTTTTACCGGCGTTAGGCCTACCGATCAGAGTTACAAAGCCAGAATGAAATGGTGCCTTTGCCTTACTCATTATTCTGTCTCCATCTCGGTATCAACAGGTTCTGGAGTGGTATCTTCATAGCTAAAGCCAACATTGCCATCAACTATCTGAATCCAGGTCTGACCGGCATTAAGCTTAAACTCCTCACCATTTTCGTCAACAAAAATCGTTGGGCTATCTTTATCAGCTCTGCTCCAGGTTCCCTTTTGCACTGTGCCGCCAGTGAACAGATAAGCCTCGCCGCCAGAGCACATATCCATAGCGATATGCCCGTCACTATCTTCTAAAGTGGAAGTGATCTTCTGAATGATAATATTGCTGACTTTTATCGTAGACCCAGTACCAGCATCAATAAAGGGCGTATCATTTACTACCCGGTTATAGCAGGTGATACTCTTATCATAAGTATAAACAACATTAGCGTCGGTATAGCGAAGATTGATCAGATCCGCCTCTTCACCAGCGGGCAGCTCGCCTTCTGCTAAAAAGTTCAGTTGACGAACATTCTCCTGAACAGTTGCCCGGCCACTGTCTTCCAAATATTCATAGAGGTTTTCGCCGGAAGTCATCAGGTTATGCGGGGCATAGCGGCTATTGTCACGCCAGAAATAGCTGCCATTGGCAATCTCATTGAGGTTTTCCACCGAACCGCTGCTAGCCAAAATATTAAGTGCCCTGACACTACCGCCACAATGAACAAACAAGGCGTCCCATTCCTGGGCGATATCGATCATATAGGGGCGGGCAGAACGCACACCGCCGATAACATCGGGTACCTCAGAATAAAACAGGGCTAACAGGCGGGGGATATTTCCTTCCGCTGGGACCTCATAAACGATATCAGCCTTAGAAACACCGTATTGCGGACGAGCATCAGAACTATTGCCGATACTGACTAAAAACATTCTCGCTTCGATAGGACCATCAACCGGCAAATTAGTCAAAGGATTATATACTGGTTCCGGCTCCTGCTCAGAGTCAACATCCTGTGAACCGCCAGGCACTGTAGCAGTGTTACAAGCAGTAAACCCAAAAACAAGTGAACAAATAACTAATGCTAGAAGTATTTTCTTCATTTTCACCGTAGTTCTCCCCCGTAATAGTATGATATATTTAAAATTATCTTTTTAAACCAAGTTAATTATTAAGCAGCGGCTGCCGTACATGACAGCAACCTTTTACTTAGATACTGCTAAATTATATTCAGGAAAGCGCTCGCTTAGACGAGCTATGATTTGGTCTTGCAGAGCAAACATTTCGCGTTCTTCTTCCTTACTTCGCTCATGGTCATAACCTAAAAGATGCAGCAGTCCGTGAATAAACAAGAACACCTCTTCCCTCTCCTGGGAATGTCCATAAAGCTGTGCTTGTTCAGCAGCCCGCTGGCGGGAGATAACAATATCGCCCAACATCCTTGGCTCGCCTTTTGTAGCAACAAACTCTTCCCCCTCTTCCATAGCAAAGCTAAGGACATCGGTAGGAGCGTCCTTATCCCGGTAAGCATAATTTAATTGATGGATCGTCTGATCATCAGTTAGTAATAGACTGATCTCCGTTGCTTCTTCAATGGCCAAGCAGGACAAAGTCTCTTCAGCAGCTTTGCGGAAAAGCCGACGCAAGCCCGGCGTGGTAGCAGGGGTCTTTCCCTGCCTAGTTATTCTCAGTTTTGTTTTCATCAGCAGTTCCCTCAGTAAGCGCCTCAGTAGCGCTATCAGGATAATTAATTCTTTGATGATTCATTCCGGAAAGAACCATCAAGAAGCTCTGGCTAATAACTTCCAAATCCTTAAAAGTAAGCGGACAATCAGCCAGCTGGCCCTCCTGCATTTTGGAATTGATCACTTTAAAGACCTTATCTTTTACCTGTTCGCTATCTTGGCTATTAATTGCTTGAACAGCAGCCTGAACGCTATCAGCCAACATCACTAATGCCGCCTCTTTAGTCTGTGGACGACGGCCCTTATAGCGATAGTCGGCGATCTTTACTTCATCTGGATCGACTGCCTGTTCCTTGGCTTTATTATAAAAATACTTAAGTACACTATTGCCATGATGCTGTTCAACAATATTAATGATCTCTTCCGGGAAATGCTCTTCTCTAAGCATTTTAGCGCCATCAGTAGTATGTGAAGTGATAATCATCGCCGAGAGTCCTGGCTGCAATTTATCATGCGGATTTTCACCTGGGCGCTGATTTTCGATGTAAAAATGCGGGCGTTTGAGTTTTCCAATATCATGGTAGTAAGAAGCGACACGCACCAATAGTGTATTGGCGCCAATAGCATCAGCAGCAGCTTCAGCCAAATTGCCGACAAGAATACTGTGATTATAAGTGCCTGGCGCCTCCATCATCAGCCGCTTCAATAACGGGTGATTGGAATTAGACAGTTCTAAAAGCCTGATCACAGTAGTAATACCGAAAGCACTTTCCAGGTAAGGCAGGATACCCATGGCTAGAATAGCAGACAAAAGGCCATTAATCAGTCCAAACAGCATACCAATGCCGATCGCTGAATAACTCTGATGCCAAATCAGCCCCCATGCACCTATTACTAACAAATTAGCCAGGGTGATATAGATGCTCGCTCCCACAAATTGACTTCGCTGATTGAGTCGGGAAGCAGTAATAATACCAGTTAGGCCTCCGGCCAGCGCCACGAGAGGGAAGGCCATTGAGCCGTCCATAATTACCCCTACAAAGATCGATAAAATCACTGTGCATACGGTTGCTACCTCGCGATCCAAAAGCACCGTCAGCACCATAGAAGCAGCAGTAACTGGTAATAAATAGCCTATCTGTGCTGTTAGTTCAGTATCCATATTGAAACTAATCAAAGAAATAAGTTTGCAAATCAGCAAAATCACTACCATTACCACGCCGAGCAGTAAAATAGCAGGCTTGCGTTTAAAAATAGTTTTCTCGTAAAATTTAAGATAGAAATAGAGAATCAAATAACAAAGTACGACTAAGATAAATAAGCCAATATGGGGGGTGAGAATAGGATTATCACTCTGCAAACGTAGTGCCTGCAACGCCTCAACCTGTTCTGCGGTAACCATCTGGCCTTTGCTGACCAATTTTTCACCATTTAGCACTGTTACCGATACTGGGCTAACATTTTCTCTGGCTTCTTCAGTTAGCTGAGATGTGGATACAGCATCAAATACTTTATTATATGGATAATCCATACCTTCATTAAGACTCTTTAAAAACAACTCGACATTGCCAGAAATCGTCGAAGCACTGATAGCCAAGGCAATGCTTTGTCGGGCGTCCTCAATATCTTTTTCTAAAACACCTTCCTCAAAAATACTTTCTACCATCCGCTTAAAGCTATCCCGGGTAGTGGTAATATCCTCCTGCGACAGGCCAGTGATACTATACAATACCTCGTTGGTATATTCACCAGGCAAAGCAGCTTTTAGTTCATTGATACTAAGATCGCCGCTGGCAGTTTGGAGGACAGTATCAAAATAGCCATCAATTTCTTGAAGTAGGTTAGTAAGTACGGTATCGTCAACTATATATTGCTCTTCCACACCAGCGGCAGCTTCGTTTCTAGCTTCCTCAGTGCGGATCTCGCTGACATAGGTAACAGTTGAGCCCTCATAGAAATAATCGTCGGAAGCGATCTCTCCTTCAGTTAGCGAGACTTGTTCCGGCAGAAAATTAATCGAGAGAATAGCCCAAGAAACAATAATCAGCATGACAAAAAGGGCTGTCCGCCAAATTTTTGTTTTTCTATTTTCTATTCGGTCTTTAAGACGCGGGTTAACATCTCTTTTGCGCCCAGTTATTTTCTTAGACATAAAAACTCCTTAATTTTTAGGTGGGTCAAATAGCCAAACAACAGCTATCAGACCCATTTTTTATCATACGCTTCGATTATCTTCTGCACCAATGGATGCCGGACTACATCAACCTTAGTCAAATAACAAAAAGCTAATCCGTCTATATCTCTTAGTCTTCGTTCAGCCTCAATCAAGCCGGAGGTTTGTCCAGCCGGCAAATCGATCTGGGTAATATCGCCGGTAATAACCGCTCTGCTCCCCTGTCCCATGCGAGTCAAAAACATTTTCATCTGCTGGGGAGTGGTGTTCTGCGCCTCATCAAGAATGATATAAGCATCATCCAGCGTACGGCCACGCATATAGGCCAGAGGAACCACTTCAATAATATTTCTATCCAGCAGTTTTTGCGCTTGGTCAACACCTAATGCTTCGTCCAGTGCGTCATAAACTGGACGGAGATAAGGATTGACCTTATCCTGCATATCACCTGGCAGGAAGCCAAGTTTTTCACCCGCCTCCACCGCAGGACGAGCCAACACCAAGCGGGCAACCTGGCGTTTTTTCAAAGCAGTAACCGCCTTGAGCACAGCCAAGAAGGTTTTTCCGGTGCCAGCCGGTCCAATAGCAAATACAATATCATGTTCATCGATAGCTTTCAAGTATTGCCATTGACCAAAGCTTTTGGGTTTAATGGTTTTACCTCTTGGCGTAGTATATATAGTATGGGTCAACAAAGAAGCAATATCGGTATTATCATCTTTTAACGCTGCCAGTGCATAGTTGACTGTCAAAGGAGAGATGGCTATCCCATCAGCAGCCAAAGTCTGCAAATGTTTGAAAACTTTCTGTGCTGCTGCTACCCTATCATCATCACCGCTAATAGTCAGTTCATCGCCTCTGGCAATCAAGTGGACTTTAAGAGCATTCTCGATTAATCTTAAATATTTATCCTGATAGCCTAGTATCTCTGCAGCCTGTCCATTATCAGCAAAGACAATTTTTGTTTCCGCCAAAAGTTTTACCTCCATCAACCATTTGCCATATTATATAAAGGTCAATCTAAATACTAGTCGTCTATAAAGATAGTTCCTCTTCAGTCAAAGGACTATAAACGCCTATCTCCATTTGTGTCTCTAAGACAACATGAGCCCGAGAGGGATCACCATCAAGATCAATATCCTCAATTTCTTTATCAATAATCGTTATTTCCGCATCCTCATCTTTGCCTAACAACTGCAAAAGATTTGCGTAAGCGTTTTCTTCGGCTCTTTCCCTTGCTATTATCTGGGATTCCTCAGCACTATATTCATTTACGATAGTCACTAATTCGCTGATATTCCTGACTACTATTTCGACAGTTGGCCATGTTTTCCTCCAAGTTAACATGCTCTCAGTCTCTTCACTGACAGAGTAATTCTCATATGGGCTTTCTTGAGCCCCTGCCAAATGAAGGAAGGAACCATCATCTACTTTTAATCCTATGGATATCACTTCGTTACCAGAAGGCTCGGTCCATTCCTCCCTAAGGGCGCATTCACCATATCCCTCACCCCAAACTTTAGCAGTAACGATACCATCAGCTGCTAAAGCCTGATCACCTTGCCAACCATAAATAAGGATATCGCCCTTACAAACAGCATCGCCTGAACTGACTGCCGCCGTACCGCGGCGAACCAAAATATCTTCAATAATACCGTCAAAATCCGCCACCAGATGCCCCGGCTCTTTTGGTTGATCTGCTGGAGAAACATCTACCCTACGCACCACATTGATCTGCACATGAACGCCGTCTTGGATCACCTGGGCAAAGACCAGCTCGCTAAATCCTAAGAGAATATGTTTTTCCGCCTCGTCCATATCAACACCCCAGCGACTATGACCAGGTTCGATACCAGCCTCAGCAGCCAAAGCAAGCACCTTAGCCTGATCTTCTTCTGAGACGGGATAAGGACCAACAACTTCCAACGTAAAAGTGAACGAGGAGATAAACATAAACAAAAAAATAGCTATGGCAGCCATAATGGGCAAAAGCGGTCTACTGCGCAAAAAAGCAACAATAAAAGGAAGGCCAAAACGTCCACGGATATGGAAAGAACAGCGAGAATTGCGGGCGATAATTCTCAACTTGGACATATCTTTTAGCGGCACCCGAGCCAAAATCTTTTCGCCTTGGTACTCGATACCGCGCAGATCAATACCTTCTTGAAAGGCCAGATTAAGAAATCTTTCACTAAAGCGCCCTTTGATCTCGATATCAACTGCTCCATGAAAAAAGACCGGCAGTTCAGTCTTCATCGTTTTCCTCCTCAAAGGCAATACTATCTACATAGCCTTCAACAATCATCTGCTCATCATTAAGTTCTGACATTGCTAACTTCTTGCCATAAATTAATAAACGTCCTTCGCTAATACGCAAAATGATCTGTTCCGGCTCATAAATTACAATACCACGATGATTGATGACTTTAAGCAACTCCCGCCCCAAGAGGGTGATCCTGGCTGCCCCACTCAATAGATCCGGCGGCAATTCTAGACCGGCTGTTGCGATATCGACAATCCTACTCTTGCCCATAAAAAATCCCTCCTCCATAAATGATATGAAGAGGGATTTTTTTTATGAGCTACGGTTAGCTGAAATCTATTTGATTATGGCAATAGCCTCAATCTCGACGCCAACATCCTTAGGCAAACGAGATACCTCTACACAGCTACGAGCAGGATATGGTTCAGCAAAAAATTCACTATAAACCTGGTTGATAGTAGCAAATTGTTCCATATCTGCGATAAAGCAAGTTACTTTCACCACATCAGCCATCTGCGCACCAGCAGCAGCCAAGATAGCTTTAACATTTTTTAAGCATTGCCTGGTTTGTTGAGCAATGTCACTGCTGCAATTGCCATCAGCGTCAAAAGGAATAGCTCCGCTGGTAAAAAGCAAATTGCCACACCGCACTGCCTGGGAATAAGGGCCAATCGCTGCTGGCGCCTGATTGGTAATTATTTGTTTTTTCATGGCACTCCTCCATGTTATTAACTATTGCAAACTATCTTATTCTTCTAAAAACAGGACCGCTTTTAGCACGGCATGGCCCTAAAATCTCCGCCATCACGATCCCCCGTCTTAGCTCATCTATACTATTAACCCATTGTCCAGTCACAGGCTGCAGAGCAGACTCTATACTCACTGGCCGGCGAATGAGCATATTGCTTTGAGCTATAGGCGGGGCGGACACCGAGGAGGCAACTGGATTGCGATAGCGTTCAGGAATAGCACCAATTGTCTCAGCCGGTTGATCTTCCTTATGCTCCTGCTGATATAGGGGATACTGCGAAGAAGAGCTTTGTTGGTGCCCCAAAACAGGCTTGGGCCGTTTCTCTTCTATAGGAGCGCCCGCCATGGGACGATTCTCCTCTACAGGGACATATGGATGTTCTTGATGATAATCATGCGGCACTCTTTTTTGCTGATGAGTGGGCGTCATTTTGCCATGCTCAGCCTCATAGGCAGCACGACGGCGGCGTTGCTCCTCCACCGCCTCCTGACGTTTTCGGCTGCCTTTAGCGCCACCACGAACGCCATTGACTACCAAGCCAATAAAGATAAAGATGATAAAAACAATTATGGCTTCCATTAAATCACCTCAATTGTTGCAGGAAAGCATATCTTCATCACAGCAAAAGATTATTTATGCTGATCTGGATTATCTTTAGCTGCAGAAGGAGTTCCCAGATCGGAAATACTCTCTCTCATCTTGGTATCAGAGGCAACATTCATCATGTTATAATAATCCATTACCCCCAAATTGCCATTACGAAAAGCTTCTGCCATGGCCTTAGGCACCTCTGCTTCAGCCTCAACAACTTTAGCACGCATTTCTTGTACCGCTGCCAACATCTCCTGCTCGCGAGCTACAGCCATTGCCCTTCTTTCCTCGGCTTTAGCTTGGGCAATTCTCTTATCAGCTTCAGCTTGATCGGTCTGTAACTGTGCGCCAATATTGCGGCCGACATCCACATCAGCAATATCGATAGAGAGAATCTCAAAGGCCGTACCAGCATCAAGGCCTTTGCCTAAAACAGTTTTACTGATTCGGTCAGGGTTCTCCAAGACATCTTTGTGGGTCTGGCTGGAACCAACAGTGGTGACGATACCTTCGCCAACCCTGGCAATAATCGTTTCCTCACCGGCACCGCCGACTAATCTATCAATATTAGCTCGGACAGTAACCTTAGCTTTAGCACGCAGCTCAATACCATCGATAGCCATCGCCGCCACAACAGGGGTCTCAATAACCTTAGGGTTAACACTCATCTGCACTGCTTCCAAAACATTACGCCCAGCCAAATCGATAGCAGCTGCTCGTTCAAAGGTCAAAGGGATATTGGCACGCTCAGCCGCGATCAGGGCATCGATAACACGGTCAACATTACCTCCGGCCAGATAATGGGCTTCCAGCTTAGATACAGGAACTGCCAGACCAGCCTTTTCTGCTTTAATCAATGGGTTGACAATCTTGGCCGGTGCCACACGGCGCAGACGCATACCAATGAGATCAAAAATCCCCACTTTGGCTCCGGCAGCTAAAGCTGAGATCCACAGACCGATCGGCACAAAACTAAAAATCACAATCAGAACAACGACAATGATGACGATCAAAATAATCGTCGATAAAAGCGAATCGCCACCGATAGCAGCTAAAGCAGTTAGGAAATTCATATAATCCTCCTTATGGTTTATCAATCCACATTAAATTTATCTTGCCGTCTTTAGTCTAACCATTATTATCGTGCACATCTTTATCACTATTCTTACTCTCGCGAACCACTATCCGCGACCCTTCCACCAAAATCACCTCAACCGTAGCGCCGGCATCAATATATTCTCCACTAGTCACAACGTCCAAACGTGAACCATCGATAAGAGCAGTACCTGCTGGACGCAGCACTGTCAGCGCAATGCCTTTGGCTCCTTCATACTGAGTCAAGGAAGGATCATTAGTAACATATCCTTCATCATTAGCGGTCTTTTCATCCAGAATCAACTTCTGCCAGAACTTTCTGGTCTTTTTGTTTTTGAGCGTAAAAACAATGATCACCGTAGCCACCGCTAGGGCAATTATCACTGACCAAATGGCAGTGCCGGGATTAGGGGAGGCTACCACCAGGCTGGCTAAGACAGCAATGATACCAGCGATGCCAGCAACGCCGAATCCAGGGATAACGAATGCTTCCAAAAGCAACAACACAATACCTCCAATCAATAGTATAACTGCGCCAATACCCAGACTCCCCGCCCAGATACTACCCATAAAATACAGAACAAAAGCAATAATGCCAATAGTACCAAAGGCGCCAAAACTGCCAACAGTAGCGATTTCGATCACTACACCAGCGATACCGATAATCAACAATACCGTTCTGACAATATCATTAGTCAAAAAAATGAATAAATGATCCCAAATATCCGCCTGACCTTCAACGGTTATGGTAGCCGGAGAAGTAGCCAGTGCCGGTAGGGATAAACCAACAACTACCGCTATGAGAAGTCCGGTGAAAACAAGCATTTTACCTAGACGCATCGCTAACTCCTCTTTTCATCATTTTATCTCTTTTTCTTTAATTTTATTTTACCATATCAGCAGCAGCAAAACAATCAAAGCCAAATTAATACACTTATTTTTCACCATAACTTAATGTTACTTTAAAATAGAATTATTAATATTGAATAAATTACTAGTAGTAAAATAATGAAAACAAAAAAAACGAGAGCCAATGCTCTCGTTTTAAATATCATTTTATTAATTATTTAATAATTCGCTAAGCAATAATGCCCAAATAGCGTTTATTTACGCTTTCTGGCTGCCTCAGCCTTTTTCTTTCTTTTGACGCTGGGTTTTTCATAATGCTCATGCTTACGAATTTCGGCCATAACGCCTGATTTCTGGCAGGTACGTTTGAAACGGCGCAGAGCGCTGTCCAAAGACTCATTTTTTCCTACACGAACCTCACTCACTACTATCCCTCCCTCCATGGAGTAGGTAACAGCTAGCAAAAAAACTAATTTTTTGCAGCCACCGATATATTATAACTGATTTTATCCATAGCGTCAATCACAAATTTTCACATTATTACCATGGAGAAGAGTCAAGATCAGTTATCTATCACTAAAAGGACCTAAAAATTTACCGCCAATCAGATGATAGTGCAGATGAGGAACTTCCTGGCCGGAATTTTTGCCACAATTAGAAACCAAGCGCCATCCATCATCAGCAATACCCAGTTGTTTAGCCAATAAGCTGGCCACATAGCTGATTTTGCCAATGACTGGGATATCTTCCTCAGTCATATCATTGAGTCCAGCAAGATGTTTGCGAGGGATGATCAAAATATGCGTTGGCGCCACAGGATTGATATCCTTGAAGGCCACGAGATCTTCATCCTCCCAGACAATAGTAGATGGTATTTCTCCGTCAGCGATACGGCAAAACAGGCATTCCTTGCGAATATCATTTCCCATACAGCTAATTCCTCCTCTTATTTCTCTGGATGTTGATAAACTTATCCCAGTAAGGTATAAGTTTATCCGCTATGTTTATTTAGAGATATTTGACAGTTTCTGCCAATGGTTTCCGTTCATGATGCCGCTCCGATGGAGTAGCGCCATCTGCAGCATAACCAAGCGGCAGCAAAGCTACTGGAACATAATTATCCGGCAGATCTAAAGTCTCCCTAATGATCTTTTCGTCAAATAAACCTACCCAGCAAGAGCCCAGGCCAAGTTCTGTAGCCTGCAACATCATTTGGGTGATAACAATAGAAGCGTCGACAAAACCAAAGTTGACACTATTCATCGGTAGCACTGCAGCATCATTTTGGTCATAGCAGATTACCAATACCACTGGAGCACCAAAGGTGCAGCGACTGGCCTTAACTGCTTTAGCGATACTATCACCCTGAAGCACAAAAATGCGCTGTGGTTGATTATTTTTAGCGGTAGGGGCTATCCTCCCTGCCTCTAAAATTTTGGTTAGCTTTTCAGGTTCAACATCCCTATCGGAATAAGAACGTAGGGAAAACCTAGCTTTAGCAAGATCCATAAATTCCATCACTATCACTCCTTAAGAACATTTTTACTAATCTGTCAATTAAAATTAATAGCTTAAATCCATTAGATTGACGAAACCTTAAGCCCCACTGGCAAGAGCTTTGCCATAGAGCTCACTATAAATCAGTTTGCCAGCTATACGTTCGGATTTCATCAAACTGATTCGGTCTATCATTTGACGCAACTCCGGCATCTGCACCGTATAACGGCGGAAATCAAAATCATCGGGCATCACTGCCTGACGCAATAAGGTCAAATGCGGACGGAAAGGACGATTTTCCAAAACGAAACCTGCTTCTTTCAGGTTAGCGGCCAGTCTTTGTTGTAGCTGAAACAAAGCTGGCTCCGGCTTAATCCCCAACCAAATGATATCTCCGCCCTGACGATGGAAACACCCTAGCTGCGAGGCAACCAAGGAAAACGGAGAGCCAGCTGCAGCATCAATACAGCACTTGAGCTGATCGGCAGCATTACTTTCGCCGATGAAGGCCAAGGTCAAATGATAATTATCTCTATGAACAGGGCGACTAGTTAAAGAAATCGCGGCCAAATCAGCAGTAATACCAGCTAGCAAATCCTTATTTTCTTGTGAAAAATTCAAGGCAATAAACAAGCGCATTTTCATCAGGCCATCAAACATATTTTGGCAATAATCAGCATAAGCAACATAATATCTGCTTCTATTATATATTATTACTGTAAATTAAGCAATTCTTAATAAAATGACTATTCGGTTAGGGTTGAAAATTGTCAAGCATGATAGTATAATAATTCTGAATGAATTTAGGCTAGGATTTTAGGGTCTAAATCATGGTGGATCATCATTTTTATTATTTTATTTATTCGCAATTATAGTTTGGAGAAAATCATGAAAAATCCCAATCGTCACTTTGGCGACAGAAAGGATGGCACCTGGCTGCGCGATCTAGATCCGATGCATGCCTTTGTTCCGTATATTTATACTAACCGTGCGGATTCTGAAGCATTCATTGAGGAAACTATCGATCTTACAGCTGTCGATGCTTATCTAGCCGCCAAAAACGCGTCGAACCCAGAATTCCGCTATACGCTTTTCCAGTTGATTTCAACGGCTATTCTGAAAACTGTGGTTCTACGGCCTAAGTTAAATCGTTTCATCGCTGGCCGACGCGTCTATCAACGTAGTTTCCTGTCACTAGCTTTTGTCGCTAAGAAAAAATTCGCCGACGACGGTAAAGAGTCTTTGTTAATGCTCTATTTTGATGAAGACGCTACCTTGGAGACAGTACGCGATGCCATGGATAAAAAAATCAATGGTATCCGTAATGAGGGGAAAACAGATAATTCTACCGATGTAATGAATATTCTTTGTAAAATCCCTCGCTTTCTTCTCCGCGTTGTCGCAGGGTTAATCCGTTTTCTCGATTATTTCGGCAGAGTCCCCTATGCAATGGTCAAAGAAGAGCCCAATTACTCGAGCATTTTCTTGAGCAACCTTGGCAGTATCAAACTCAATGCTGCATATCATCATCTAAACAACTTTGGCACCAATTCTCTATTTGTAGTAATTGGTGAAAAAAAGATGCGTCCCTGGTTTGATGATGAAGGACATATAACCATGCGCGATACTGTTAAACTAGGAGTCACTCTTGATGAAAGAATCGCGGACGGATATTATTATGCTAAAAGCATTCGTCTAGTCAAATACCTTTTAGAACATCCAGAATTACTTGAACGTCCTGCAAAAGAGGAGGTCAATTATGATTGAAGCAAATGAAGCAGTTAAGGCACCTTGGCTGAAAGCCTATGGTGATTTGCCGTTCCATCTTGAATATCCTGATACTACTATGTTTGAAAATGTGGAACGGATAGCAAAACAATATCCTGATTATATTGCTTTTGAATTTTTGGGCAAATCAACTACTTATAGCGAATTTATCGCCAATATCCGCCGCACAGCTAAAGGACTAACGGCAATGGGCATCAAAGAAAACGACCGCGTTACCATTTGCATGCCTAATACCCCTCAAGGTGTAATCACCTTTTATGCCCTAAACCTGATCGGCGCTATCTCCAATATGATACACCCACTTTCCTCCGAAGGTGAAATCGCCTTTTACTTGGAAGAAAGTGAGTCAGTAGCAGCACTGACTTTAGATCAATTCTATCCTAAATTCGCGGAAATAGCTAAAACCAAAGCTATTCCTAAGCTAATTATCGCTAATATCGGCGACGCCCTTTCTCCAATAAAAAGATTGGGTTACAAATTGACTGAGGGACGCAAAATCGCCAAAGTTCCAGAAAGCGATAAAAATGTTATCCTTTGGAATGATCTGATGAGCTTAGGCGATAGCTATACCGGCCCTTATGAAGTAAAAAGAAAAGCCACTGATCCAGCTGTTATTCTCTATAGTGGCGGTACCAGCGGTAAGACCAAAGGCATTTTGCTCTCCAATCTCAATTTCAACGCTTTGGCAGAGCAGACCATTACCGTTAACCCGATCTATGATCCGGGAGACAGAGTTTTAGCAGTAATGCCAATCTTCCACGGCTTCGGCCTCGGTATCAGCATTCATACTTTTTTATCCTATGGCGGCACCTGCATCCTCGTTCCCCGGTTCAATGCCCAAACCTATGCTGAACTGCTGCGCAAACAGCGTCCTAATTTCATCGCCGGTGTTCCTACTCTCTATGAGGCACTGCTGCGTAATTCGGATATGGATGATGTTGATCTCAGCTGCTTGAAAGGCGTTTTCTCCGGCGGAGATTCTCTGTCCATCGAATTGAAAAAAAAATTTGATAAATTCCTGGCAGACCATAATGCCAACATCCAGGTCCGTGAGGGCTACGGCATGACCGAATGCGTCACTGCTTCCTGCTTGACTCCCTTGAGCGAAAGCCGCGAAGGAAGTATCGGCGTTCCCTATCCGGACACCTATTACAAAATCGTTAAAGTCAATACCACTGAAGAAGTCCCTTATGGTGAAGAAGGCGAAATCTGCTTGACTGGCCCGACGATGATGCTGGGTTATCTCAACAATCCTGAAGAGACGGCAGAAACGCTCAAAAAACATGCTGATGGGCTGACCTGGTTGCATACTGGTGACCTGGGTATGATGGATGAAGATGGTTTCGTCTATTTCCGTCAGCGGATCAAGAGAATGATTGTTAGCTCCGGCTATAATATCTATCCGAGCGCATTAGAAAACATTTTTGATGCTCACGAAAAAGTCTTGATGTCCTGCATCATCGGCGTACCGGATGAGCTGAAAATACAAAAAATCAAAGCCTTTGTACAGTTAAAACCAGGTATTAAGCCTACCCAGGAAGTCAAAGATGAGCTATTTGCTTATTGCCGCAAAAATATTGCTAAATACTCAATGCCTTATGATATCGAGTTCAGAGAAGAACTCCCCCGTACTTTGGTCGGCAAAGTAGCCTATAAAATCCTAGAACAGGAAGAAGCAGACCGGCGTGTTGCTGAAGCTCAGGCTAAAGCCATGGAAACAGTCTTGCCAGCTGAAGCAGAGCAAAAAGCTCCTGTGGTCGGTTAACTGATTCAAATAAGTCCATATAAAAAAGAGCTAAGAAATAATTTCTTAGCTCTTTTTTACATATCTAGATGAAGATCAATAATTACGCCATAGATCCTGTTCTTCTGGTGTCAGAGAGTGGACGCTTATTCCCTGCTGCTTCAATGCATCAATGCTGCTTTGATAACGTTCTACAGCTAATGTCTTTTGCTGGCTGAGCAGATTATCTACAGCAGTATCGATCAAATAAGCGTCTTCTTCACTGAGAGACTGATACCATTGCCGGTTAACCAGCAGAGGCCGGAAAGAGTAAGCGTGTTCTGTCAGGATAATGGTATTAGAATAGTCGGTCCAATGCATAGTAGCAATATTTTCAGGTGTTGCTTGGTAAATATCAATCTGCTCTCGAGCCAAGGCAGGATAAATTTCAGAAAGCGGCAATACTACCACCTCTGCCCCTAAAGACTGATATGCAGAAAGCCACGCCGGAGAGCCATAAAGAGCCATCCTTTGTCCGGCAAGATCTGCTGGTGATAATATATCAACTGTGCCACCAATAGCTAAAGGCCCTTCATAGGCATACCCCAGGCAGCTAAACGGCTGATCAGCCAGATCAGCTAGAGAGGCCACCATTTGCGCACCAAGACTACCCTCAACAGCAGCTGCCGCTGACTCAGCATTATCATATTGGTAAAATCCATCCAAACTATCCCAAATCTGCCAACTTTGTGGAATATCCAAGGGATACTCATCAGGAGCCTCAACCGATAATGAAGCTAATGACGAAGTCTGCGGAACAGCCATCTGAATCACTCCTTCAGCGGTCAAAGCCAGTAGGTCTGCATCGTCGCCTAACTCATACAGAGGATATAGCTCCACTTCTATCCGTCCGGCACTTTCTGCCTCCAACCATTGCTCCAAATCGAGGAAAGATTCATGGAGCGAATGCGTTGGCGCCACATCATAAGCGATCTTAACCAGCAATGATTTACCAACAGGCTCACTAGTTTCTGTCTTCGAATGATCAGCTGACTGAAATTCACAAGAAGCGAAAGCGATAGCAAATATACTAATAATTAAAATGATTGATAAGCTTTTTCTTCTCATAGTTTTATTATATCACAGACGGGAGCAAACAATCATCCATTTTTAAAAACAGCAGTAAAATAAAGAAAACATGAGAAAATAAAAGTTTTTGGTATCAAAAACCCCAAAAACACCGACATACACTACTTGCCAACTCTGACCATTTTTGATTATTATTAAATCATTCGCTAGCACTCATTATTGGCGAGTGCTAATAATCTCAAAAAACAAGGAGGCTTTTATAATGACTATTAAACCTTTGGGCGATCGGGTTGTGATCAAACCTTTAGAATGTGAAGAAGTTACCAAAGGCGGCATCGTGCTCCCAGATACTGCTAAAGAAAAACCCCAGGAAGGCGAAGTTATTGCTGTAGGTCCTGGACGGATGTTAGATGACGGCAAACGTGCCGCTATGGAAGTCAAAGTAGGTGATATCGTACTCTTCGCCAAATATGCAGGCACCGAGCTCAAAAGAGATGGCGAGAATTACATTATCCTCAATGCGGATCGCGATATCCTAGCAGTTGTTGACTAAATTTTGCTCTTCCTTCATTCATTTATAAATGAAAGTTTTATCATGGAAAACAAGCGGCATAACCGCACTACAATACAACAAAACGGAGGTAATTCCCTATGGCAAAACAAATCGTATTTGATGCAGATGCCCGTTACGCTCTTGAACGTGGCGTAAATGCATTGGCTGATGCAGTCAAAGTAACCCTGGGCCCAAAAGGCCGTAATGTAGTTCTGGAAAAGAAATTCGGTTCTCCACTGATCACTAACGATGGTGTAACCATTGCTAAAGAAATAGAGCTGGAAGATCCCCTCGAAAATATGGGTGCTCAACTGGTTAAAGAAGTTGCTACCAAAACCAATGATGTAGCCGGCGATGGCACTACTACCGCCACCTTGCTAGCTCAGACTATCATTCACGAAGGCCTGAAAAACGTGGCTGCCGGAGCCAATCCAATGATTCTGAAGAAGGGTATTGAGATGGCTACCGCCACTGCTGTTGCCGAGCTGAAGAAAAACGCCAAGCCCGTCAACAGTAAAAAAGAGATTCAGCAAGTAGCCACCATTTCCGCTAATGATGAAGAGATCGGCTCTATCATTGCTGACGCTATGGAAAAAGTCGGCAACGATGGCGTTATCACCGTTGAGGATAGCCAAGGCTTTGAGACCACCTCTGAGGTTGTCGAAGGCATGCAGTTTGACCGCGGCTATCTCTCCCCTTATATGGTCACCGATACCGATAAAATGGAAGCGATACTGGATAACCCATATATCATGCTCACCGATAAAAAAGTCAGCTCTATTAATGAGATCCTGCCCTTATTGGAAAAAGTCGTTCAAAGCGGCAAACAGATGCTGATCATTGCTGAAGATATCGAGGGCGAAGCACAAGCCACCTTGATCCTCAACAAACTGCGCGGCACCTTCACCTGCGTTGCGGTCAAAGCTCCTGGCTTTGGCGATCGCCGCAAAGCGATGCTGCAGGATATCGCTATTCTGACCGGCGGCATGGTTATCAGTGAAGAACTGGGCACTAAGATGGAGAACGCTACCTTGGATATGCTCGGCAGCGCCCGCCAGGTCAAGATTACCAAAGATAACACCACCATCATCGATGGTAACGGCGATAAAGATGAAATCGCTGCTAGAGTTACTCAGATCAAACGCCAGTATGACGAATCCACCTCTGAATTCGATAAAGAAAAACTCCAAGAGAGAATGGCTAAACTGGCTGGCGGCGTAGCTGTCATCAAAGTAGGTGCCGCTACTGAAACAGAGCTCAAAGAAAAGAAACTCCGCTATGAGGATGCTCTCTCCGCTACCCGCGCTGCCGTTGAAGAAGGTATCGTTCCTGGCGGTGGCCTGGCGCTGCTGGAAGTTATCCCGGCTGTGGAAGCCCTGCACGCTGAGGGCGATGTTCAAACTGGTATTAATATCATCAAGAAATCCCTGGAAGAGCCCGTCAAACAGATTGCCTGCAACGCTGGTCTAGAAGGCGCTGTAATTGTTGAGAAAGTTAAGAGCTCTCCAGCTGGTATTGGATTCAATGCCGCTACCGAGACATTCGAGAACATGATCGATAAAGGTATCGTTGACCCGACTAAGGTCACCCGTTCTGCTCTGCAGCATGCTGCCTCAATCGCAGCCCTGCTGTTGACCACCGAAACTCTGGTTGCTGATATCCCGAAGGAAACCCCGGCTGCACCAATGGCAGGCGGAGCTCCCGGATATGATATGATGTAATACAAACACTACCCTTCTAAAAAGAGGTCCTCTGATGAGGACCTCTTTTTTATAGCAAGCAATATAGATTTAACTGGCAGGGTTGTTGTTATTGGCATCATTACACGGTGGGGCCTCAATTTGAATATTATTATCCTCTTCTAAAATAACAAATGCCCGCATGGTAGTTTGGGGATCATCTTTTAAAGTAGCGATCAATTCTGCGGTTAGCAGATCTCCCCCACGGCTGAGGGAAACAATATATTCAATATCAGTAAAAAATTCTGCAACCCATCCGGTAGCAACAGGAATAACAGAGAAATTATAACAAGTTCTGCCTGCGGCGCTGCCGCGTCCGAGGTATTCGATTTCAATCAAGGATTCATAGGTAAAAGCAGCGGCAGGTTCCAGTTCAGCATAAAGTTCAGCCGCCTCGGCCAAATTTTCTGCGCTATAACAATACCACTCTTCTGCAATCATATCATAACGGTATATTTGGCCATCAACATAATAAAGATCTACCTGGCTGCCTAAAACCCTACCTTCAATATGCCGACTCTCCCCGCTACTTTCACCAATAAGCCAGAAATACTCCCTACCTTCTCCCCCGGTCTCAACCATACAAGAAAACTCAAACCGGCCGTTCTCAGCAAACCCCTCGGATAAAGCCTGCGGCACTTTCTTAGCATTTGGTGGAATAGCAAAAATCAAAATAACCGCTACTATCACCAATAAAACTATTATACCAGCTATGATAAAATATTTTTTCTTTTTCATATCATTACCTCCGCTTAAATATTATGAATAAACATAGCAGAAGATGCTTTCGCAAAAAGGGTTTTCACCTAGAGCGCAGAATTAATCTAAAAAGAGTAGTTTAATAATTTAAGACATGATGCTGGAGGTGCTGCTACATTGAATCCATGGGCAAAGCATTTGGAGGAAAATATTGGCGAGGTTCTTTTTGATGAAGCTACCATAGCCAAACGAGTACAAGAAATGGCCCAGCAGATCAATGCTGATTATCAGCCTCTTAACATTGAGGAACTAGTAGTTATTGGTGTATTAAGAGGTTCTGTCGTCTTTATGAGCGATTTGATCCGTCAGCTGCAATTGCCACTGACGATTGATTTCATCGCCATCAGCAGCTATGCGAAGGGTACCCGTACCAGCGGCACCGTACGGATATTGAAAGATATCTCCGAATCGATTACTGATAAGCATGTGCTAATTATCGAGGATATCGTTGATACCGGACTGACACTCCAGTGTCTGACAGATTTACTGCAGGCCAGACGTCCTAAATCATTAAGACTTTGCACCCTTCTGGATAAACCGTCCCGCAGGATGGTCGACCTTACCCCTGACTATCGGGGATTTGAAATTCCAGATGATTTTGTCGTTGGCTATGGACTGGACTATGCCGGCCATTATCGGCAGGTTCCATATATCGGAGTACTGAAGCCAGAAGCATATCAATAAAATATAAACCTAAGTGAAAGGGGAGATCACCTTGAGAGAAAAGGCGGAGGAAAGCATCACCTGGGAAGAATGTAAAGCAATCAGCGAAGAACTGATTGCTAAGGCAAGTGCATTTGATGAAGCTCTATATCAAGCGTTTCCTGCTAAGAAAGGGCTGTATATTTTTTGTTATGACGGAACAGAACTAGGCGGAAGTCTATGGGAAAAAGAATCCCCGATCATCTATATTGGCCGGGCAGGTGCTGATAGTATCCGCCATTGGCGTGATAATACCGGGGTATCAACAGTTCGCCGTTCTCTGGCAGCTATGTTAGCTAGTGCACTCGCTCTGGAAGCTATCCCTGGTAGCGATGATCCAGAAGATAACGACCGTTATACTAATTATCGTTTGACGCCTGAAAGCGAAACCAAGCTTACTGAATGGATGAAAGCTAATATTAAAGTCGCATTCTTAGAAATGGCGGAAAATGAGGTTGAAGACCGTTATAATGCGTTAGTCAATTTCAATACGCCAAAGCTCAATTTCCAAGGCAATCCATATAACACTTTTGGTCAGCAGATCAAATCTTACCGTAAAATTCTCACAGAAATGGCCATGGCATATGATATGCAAAATCAGCCAGCCAAATAGCAAAACAGATTTTTTAGCAAAAAGTTTTGCCTTCAAATAAACATATCAGGAATGCTGTTGAGATTTGTTTAACATAAAAGTAAAATTTTACAGCTCCTCTTTTTGCTCAATGAAAATGCCATTTTATCAATTTTTCCGATAAATGGCATTTTTTCATTAATAAATACAATTTGAATTAACTATATAAACCCACTAGTATATAATTAAGTAATTATAGGATTAGCGCCTGCCTGCAATTACTGACATTAATTTATAATACTTCAAGGGGGAAAAATCATGAAAAAACTTTTTTTGATTGCCGTCGTTCTTTTTTGCTGTGTTTTCGCCTTTAGTGCTTGTGCCAACAATGAAACCACAGATGAGCCCAATAATAATGAACAGGTAAACAGCGAAAATGATAATGAAGCAGTAGATACCGTTGCTTTTACCGGTGAATATGTAGTTGATTTAGAATATGTGAAAAATGCAGTTGGCCAAGAGGATGTCATCTTTTTGGATGCCCGTGGCCCTGAAGCTGCAGCATCTGGAACCATTCAAGGCGCTATTGCTATGATCTGGCAGCAGCTGGCTGATGTCGCAAATGGTCAAAGCGGGGATGCGATGTGGGGTACTATTTTGCCAGCCGACCAGCTCAGCGAAGTGCTTTCTGCTAACGGCTTGGATATGAACAAAGAGATTATTATCTTTTCTAACGCCCAAGACGGTTGGGGCGATGATGGACGTATTCTGTGGACCCTGCTGGCTGCGGGATACGAAAATGTCAAAATGGTCAATGGTGGCTATGAATACTTAGCAGAAAACGGCGTTCCCACTCAAAATGGAGCATCGGAACCTGTACCTTGTGAAGTTACTGTGACCGCTATCAATGAGGATCATCTCATCAACACCGATGACTTAGCTGCTAATTATGATAATTATGTCGTAGTTGATGTAAGGGCTGATGAAGAATATAACGGACAAACTCTTTATGGCGAAGTAAAAGGCGGTCATTTGCCAGGAGCAATTCATATCCGCTATACTGATCTGTTTAGAGATGATACTACCCTCAAATCCAATGATGAAATTATCGCCATGTTTACTGAGGCAGGCATCTCTACCGATGATACTATTGTCACCTATTGCACTGCCGGTATTCGCTCCGCATATATGCAACTAATCTTAGAAATGTGCGGCTTTGAAAACACCTTGAATTATGATGAATCTTATTATAGATGGTGTGCTGTTAATGAAGTAGAATAAAATTGCTAAGATATTTGTAAATGAGGTAATATCATGCAAGAAAATAACAATAGCATTCCAGAACCAATAAACAATGATGGCAAAGACAATAATACATCATTGGAACAAGGCACTACTGCTACCGATAATAATCAGCCTGATAATGAGCAAGAACAAGCCAAAAAGGCTGCCACAAAACGCAAAAGGAAAAAAGCGCGTATTATCGTTTTAGTGGTATTGGTATTAGCCGTAATTGCTTACTTTGCTATTCCTGCTGTTAACTCCAAGATCAATCAGATTTTTATGATCTTTAGTTCAGCAAGCGTAGAAACAATTATGGGGTATATCCGTTCCTTTGGCGTTTGGGCAGTATTAGTATCCTTTTTACTAATGATGTTCCAGTCTTTGATTGCCCCATTGCCAGCATTTTTGTTAACCTTTGCCAATGCAGCTGTTTTTGGTTGGTGGCAAGGGGCTATCCTCTCCTGGACCAGTTCAATGGCTGGTGCGGCCCTATGCTTCTTCATTGCCAGAGTTCTGGGGCGTGATGTAGTAGAAAAAATTACCGGAAAAGGCGCTATTAAAACCGTAGATGTTTTCTTTGAACGTTATGGTAAAAACACCATTTTGATTTGCCGCTTGCTGCCGTTTGTTTCTTTCGACTTTGTCAGCTATGCAGCTGGATTGACCGGTATGGGATTCTGGGGCTTCTTCCTAGCCACAGGCGTCGGGCAACTGCCAGCTACACTTGTCTATTCTTATGTTGGAGGTATGCTGACCGGGGGCACCAGGACTTTTGTCTATGCCTTGATGATTATCTTCAGTCTGGCTGCTTTAGCTTTCCTGATCAAAAAGGTCTACAATGACCGACACAAAAAGAAAACCGAACCGACAATGGCAGAAGCAACACCATCTGAGGATCAGCCTCAGGAGAAGTAATCATCTTTGTATTTAAAGTTGCAGCAGAAGATACCAACTTCTGCTGCAACTTACTATTATTTTTATCACGGAGCCATAATGGAACCAAAAATCAGTATCATCATCCCCATCTATAATGAAAACAGCCAGATCATCCCCCTACTGGATAATCTGGATAAAGCTTGCGTCCAATTGCCCCAGCAGCCGGAAATAATTTTCGCTGATGGCGGCAGTACTGATGGAAGCATAAAGCTGATGAAAGAACAGCTGCAAATGAGAACAAATCCGAGTCAAGTTTTCACAGGAAAACGTGGCCGAGGACAACAATTAGCTGCTGCCAGCAATATAGCCAGCGGTGATATTCTGGTTTTTCTCCATGCTGATACCCGGATAACCGGGCAATATTTTAAGGAAATGCTGACAGCAATCAACAACGGCGCCCAGTGGGGCTGTGCCCGGCTTCATTTTGATAATGATAAACTATCACTGAAGCTTATCGCCTATTTTTCGCATCTCCGTGTTCGCTACCAATCATTGGTGTTTGGCGATCAGACAATGTTTTGCTTAAAAAAATTTTATGCACAGGTAGGCGGCTTTGCCCCGATGTTTTTCATGGAAGATTATGAATTCTCACAGAGGGCAGCCAGATTAGCCAAACCAGTAGAATTGACTGCTATCGCCATCAGCAGTGCCAGGCAATATATGGAGCATGGCATCTGGCGCACCAATTGGCGCATTCAAAAAAATAAGCATCGTTACCGTAGCGGCAAATACACTCTGGAGGAATTATATCAGTTGTATGCCCAATAAAGCATTACTCATTTTCACCAAAATACCTTACCTAGGCACAGTCAAAAGCCGCCTCCTGCCCACTTACAGCAGAAAAGAAGCCGCTACTATCTATGCAGCTATGCTGGCGGATACGCTTTTGGCGGCAGCAGATTTATCGGTAATATTGCCAACAATAGCTATTGAGATCTATTTGGCCAACGGCAGCCGGCAAGAACTACAAAAACAACTCTTGCTACGCCTAAATCCTTTTTGCCCCCAGGGAAAAAAGCAGCGGATAAGCAGTTTATTAAATCAAGTACAATATCATCACCAAAAAGGCGAAGATATTGGCGAACGCATGTATCAGGCATTATATAATCATAATATTGACAAACAGCCAGCAATACTGATCGGTTGCGATTGTCCTGGGCTTACTGCGCAATATCTACAACAAGCATTTATAGCTTTAGACAAACATCCCACGATACTTACTCCTACTCTTGATAACGGATATTGTCTTATCGGCAGCAGATCTGTGATTCCCGAGCTATTCTCCAATATTGCTTGGAGCACTGACACGGTATTGCCAGATACTATACAAAATGCTCAAAAAGCAGCTATCGATCTATTTTTATTACCGCAGCTGCATGATATAGATACGCCTCTTGACCTAGCAACAGCTACGGATATTTCTGATGATTCATTACTAGCGAGATATTTAACAACATTACCAGTAAAATGAAAAAATTATCATTGGCAGCAAAAATAAATATCGGTATCCAGCAGAAGCTCAGTTTTTCACGGCTCTTTGGACGGATTTGTCAATCTGGGCAAAGTTCTATCGGCTTTTTCCCAGGCTGTAGTATGAGCGAATATGATGTAGATTTAACACTGGCAGTCTACCGCTATCTGCAAGATATGTTTCCAGACATATCCTTGGTAACATTATGCTGTGCCGAGCCTTCCCGTACATTAAGCACTAAGAAATATCAACAATATACCGGTTTATTAAAACAAAGGCTCGATGATGCCGGTATAAAAAAATTGATTGTCTGCTGCCCCAACTGCCAAAAAAATTTTACAGCTTTCACTGATATAGAAATCATTCCGCTTTGGGAGATACTGGCGCATAACTTGCCCCCACAAAAGCCTTGTTATCAAGGATATCCCTCATTCATGCTCCATGATCCTTGCCCCTGCCGCCATGACACAAAGACCCAGGATAATATCCGTAATATTTTAGATCAATTGTCATTTCCCTATCAGGAATACCAGCATACTAGGAATAAAACTATCTGTTGTGGTAAAAAGGATATGCTTATGATACGCGATCCCCAGGCGTCTAAGCAAATTCTTAGCAATAGTATCAACCGTAGTGATAATAAACATATTATCAGCTATTGCTTCTCCTGCATTGCTTCTTTCCGTTCAGTGGGCTGTACAGCGATCCATATTCTAGAAGTAATATTCTTCGCTAATAATGGGGGAGATAATGTCAAACGCAGCTTAATACGCGCATGGTTGAACCGACTGCTGCTATTAAAAAGGGTTAAAAACATATTATCATGAAAAAATTTTTCCGAAAATATTTTAAAATAATTATCCTGCTGCTGCTGATTCTATTGATTATATTGCTCAATCATATTTATGGCTGGAGCGATCTTTTTCAAGAAACTGATGGGCTAAACGATTTTTTAACAGAGGCAGCAGATAGCTTTGGCGCCCTAGTATTGCTATACCTTGTAGTAACAGTAATCGGTTGCGTAGTTTTAGCAGTGCCGGGAATGACGTTTGCCATCCTGGCAGGAGCCATTTTTGGTCCCTATCTAGGCAGTATTCTTTGTCTAGTGGCTACCACCATCGGCGCGATGGGGTCTTATCTAGTAGGGAGATTCTTTCTCCGCGATACAATCAAGCCTTTGGCAATGAAAAATAAATATCTCCGCCGCTGGCTCTTTGAGGAAACAGAAAAAAGCGATATCCTGATTCTCTTCATCACCAGAACAATTCCGATTTTCCCCTATAATCTGCAAAATTTCGCCTATGGCGTTACTGATATTAAATTTGGCCGTTATACACTATTCACTTTTTTGTTTATGATACCCGGCGTAGCACTATTTACCTTTAGCTCATCTGCTGTTTTCTCAGCGGATAACCGCACGCTATACATTATTATCGCCGCGATTATCCTCGTCTTTGTCGTCAGTATTGGTTTCATTATCTATAAAAAGTATTTTAAAAAACATTTAAAGGAGGACTAACAATGGATACTTATTACAACCCTGAAGATCTGGCCCAATTTGGTAATATGGGTGAAGATGCACCGGAATTATGGGAAAAATTTATGGCCTATTATGGCCAAGTATTTGAAGACGGCGCCCTCTCGGCAAGAGAAAAATGTTTGATCGCTTTTGCAGTAGCGCATGCGGTTCAATGTCCATATTGCATCGATTCTTATGCTCAATCATGTCTCCAGCAAGGCTATAGCCAAGAACAAATGATCGAAGCTATCCATGCGGCAGCGGCAATCCGTGGCGGCGCTACATTGGCACATGGCTTGCAGGCGAAAAATGTTCTAAAAAAACTACAATTCTAAGGTAAGAGGTGTAATATGAACCTAAATGATATCCAAGGTATAAAACCCTTCAAAGACACTATTCCTGAAGAGTGTCAGTTCACCCTGCCGCAACTAACCACCTTGCAAATGAATATTACTTACCGCTGCAACTTAGCATGCAAGCATTGTCACCTGGAATGCGGTGCAGATCGGCAAGAAATGATGTCTCAGGAAACCATGGAGGACTGTCTGGCAGTATTTACTAAATATGGTTTTAGCACGCTTGACATTACTGGTGGAGCTCCGGAATTGAATCCCCATCTGCCCTGGCTGCTGCAAAAGGCCCATCAATTGGGAATTCACGCGATGGTCCGGTCAAATTTAACCGTATTAAAAAAGACAGAATATCAAAGCTACCCTAAGTTATATGCAGATAATAAAATCGAAATCATCACCTCACTGCCTTTCTATACTGCTAAAGATAATGACCGCCAACGCGGGGAAGGCGTCTTTAATGACTGCATTGAGCTATTGCAGAAATTAAATGAACTTGGCTATGGCAAAAATGATGATCTCAAATTAAATCTCGTTTACAATCCCGGCGGTGCTTTCTTGCCACCACCCCAGGAAACCCTAGCCAAAGAATATCATCAGCGTTTAAAAGAACAATATGGTATTGTTTTCAATGATTTATATGCCATAACCAATAATCCGCTGGGACGTTTTGCCGCATTTTTAGAGCGCAGCAACAATCTTAACGGCTATATGCAGCGGCTCTATAATGCTTTTAATCCAGCGGCTGCTTACAATATGATGTGCCGCAGTCAGCTTTCTGTTGGCTGCGACGGGCTATTGTATGACTGCGATTTTAACCAGGCTGCACATTTGCCCATCGAAGGCAATCTTACCATTCATGACCTGCTTACTCAGCCGATCAAAATACGGCAAATCTCCTTTGCCAACCATTGCTATGCTTGTACTGCCGGCTCCGGCTCAAGCTGTGGTGGAGCAACCGCATAAAAATTCGCTACGATCATAGGAATAAAACAAGGAACGAAAAAGGCTGCCATTAAAGGCAGCGTCCCACAAGGAAGTAAAAAGTGTTTTGCTCGGAACCAGCGTGTTAGGTCACGCCGGTTCCGATTCTTTTAGGGACTTCCTTCCAATCTTCAAAAAGATATAGATTTGGCACACATGGGTGAAGGTTAATTCGCACTTGCTTTTCCACATTCTCCTTCACTGAGCAGTATACAACAATTTTGCTAACCCCTAACTATCGCTAAACACTGGCACAAATTCGGACTTATCATAATCCTAGCAGAAAAATCTTTTCACACCAGTCTCCAGTTCTGGCTTTCCGTCTGCACCTTCACCATATGGGCATAAAGGCCGTTTTTCTTCTTCAATTCTTCCGGCGCACCTTCTTCTGCCACAATGCCTTCCGATAGTACCACAATCTTGTCTGCGCCAGCTACCGTGCGCATCCTGTGAGCGATTACCAGCACAGTCTTATCTGCAATCAAACGGGATAGCGCTGTTTGAATCATCGTTTCATTTTCTACATCTAGTGAAGCAGTTGCCTCGTCCAAAAGAATAATTGGGGCGTTTTTCAGGAAAGCTCGGGCAATGGAAATACGCTGCCTTTCCCCGCCAGAAAGCTCACAGCCGTTTTCCCCAATGTTAGTATTCCATCCATCAGGCAGTTTTTCTGCAAATTCGTCCACGTTGGCCAGTCTTGCCGCCGCTATCACCTGCTCATCGGTAGCTTCTTTACTCCCAATCCGAATATTCTCCAAAATGGTATTATCAAATAAGATCACATCCTGAAACACAATGGAGAACAGGGACAACAGCGTTTCCGGGTCTGTTTTGGCAATATCCATACCTCCCACAGTAATCTTGCCTCGACTCACATCCCAGAACCTTGCCGCCAGTCGAGAAACTGTTGTTTTGCCACCGCCGGATGGCCCCACCAAAGCTGTGACTTCTCCTTGCTTTGCGGTAAAAGAAACATCTTTCAAAACCGTTTCTCCAGTATTGTAGGCAAAACTCACATGATCAAAGACAATATCATAGCCTTTATTGGAAAGCCGGTTGTCACCTTGCTGAATGGGATGATCGAGAATTTCATTCATGCGGGCGATATTGGTACGTGTGCTGATTACCGCAGCCAGATTTTGAAGTGCGCCTTGCAGCGGGTCATAAAGCCGCGATACGACCAATAAAAACAGGAAAAAAGTAATAACATCCAAACTCCCCTGAATCAGCAGCATTGAGCCAACCAGCGCAACCGTAGCAATCCCTAATTTTAATATTAATGATGCAGAAACAACAAAGGCGGCAAGTCCAAATTCATTGAGAATGGAGCGGCGTTCCACTGCGCGGATTTTCTTTTCCAGTCCCTTCAGGTATTCAGCCTCTGCATTGTTAGCTTTCAAGTCCCGTACTGTTTCGATGCACTCCTGAATCCCATCGGCGCAGGCCATCTTGACATCCATGGCTTTTTGATTGAGCTTTTCCTGCACTTTTGCGGAAAAGCCTACAACCGCAAAGGCAACTGGCATGACCCACAGCGCCGCCAGCGCCATGCGCCAGTCGAAAACAAACAGGCTGATAGAAATAAGAATTGTGGAAATGATAGAACCCGCTAGTTCGGGAATAAAATGGGAAAAACTCTGCTCCAAGAAGGTGCAATCAGCCATAATCGTACTGGTGAGGTCGGCCAAATCCTTTTTACCAAAAAAGGACAGCGGGATCTTACGCAGCCGTTCAGCCAGCGTAATACGCCGCACGCCGCTTTCCGTATAAGTGGCAAAGTAGGTAGCATTATACTGGATGTAAGTGGTGATCAGAATAAAACCGATACATACCACGCAGCCAATAACATAAAATGCGATTTTTTCGCCGGGAACACCGCCGTTTAACAGATCGTTCACTAAAAAAAACAATAGGCCTACTGGGAACATAAAGGAAAGATTTTGCAGGACACAGGCCAGACAGCCTTTCACAAGATCCTTTGCCCCCTGCTCAGAGAGAGCGTATCGTTTTTGCAGCCGTTTTATCATTTTGTTATACCTCCTTTGCAACCTTCCATTGAACGGAAGTCTGATAGTTCTGCCACATCCGGCTGAAAATGCCGTCTTGCGCCAGCAGATCACGACTGGTACCGCTCTCGGCAATCTGCCCGTCGCAAATCACATAAATTTTATCTGCGCCCGCTACAGTAGAAAGCCGGTGGGCAATCATAATGACCGTCTTGCCTTTGGAGAGCTTTGAAAAAGCGGCCTGTACTCGTGTTTCATTGTCAGGGTCGGCAAAGGCCGTTGCTTCATCTAAAATAATGATTGGGGCGTTTTTCAGCATGACGCGGGCGATGGCAATTCGCTGCTGCTCCCCGCCGGAAAGATAAATGCCCTTCGTACCGATCACCGTGTCCATTCCTTGCGGCAGTTTTTCAAGAATATCATCGCACTGGGCATTGTGAAGTGCAGCAAGAATTTCTTCTCTGGTTGCATCGGGCCTGCCCATGCGCACATTTTCCAGAATAGAGGCTTTGATAAGACGGCTGTTTTGGAGCACAAAGGAAACGGTGTTCATCAGTTCCTCCTTGGAAATCTCTTTTAGATCGACTCCGCCGATCTTTATGCTACCACTCTGCGGATCAAAGAAACGCGAAATCAGATTGGCGAGCGTAGTTTTACCACCGCCAGATGGTCCGACAAAAGCTACAGTTTGTCCTTGCGATATGGTAAGGGAAATACCTTTCAATACCTCAGTTTTTCCATCATAGCTGAAATGAATATTTTTCAGTTCTACCGAAGCATCTTTCGGATGTTTGAGGTGCTTCGCTTCTTCTAGAGGTTTCAAATTCAAAACGCTATCGATTCTCTGCAAGGCATCGTTTACGATCATGGCATTTTCGCTTTGGAACATAATGCGCGTCAGCGTAACAGAGATAATTGGCGTAATGATAATATAGAAAATCAGATCCAACAGGAATTCTGTGGTGACACCGTTTTGCGTAAACAGCAGACCACCTGCAATCAGCGTGGCGAAAACCCCGTTAATGGCCGCTGTGTAAAACATCATAGGCGTTCGAAGCTGTTTAGTATAGGCGATCACCCATACTTTATAGCGGTCAATTGAGTCCTTGAATTTTTTGAAAGAGAAAATTGTCTGTCCAAAGGTTTTGACTACTGGAATGCCTCGGACATATTCTACCGCCTCATTGGACATATCATCCAGCGCATTTTGGTATTCTTTCATTTTTTCCTGCATCTGTTGCCCGGTCATTGTCATCATAATCAGAAATCCCAGCGCTACAGGGACAAGGCTCAGAAGACCAAGCCGCCAGTCAAACACTACCAACAGGATTAAAAGACCACATGGCGTTGCAATCGCATTAGCTCGATCAGGGAGCTGATGGGCTAAATAAGTTTCGGTGGCAGCGCTGGATTCATTGACAATTTTGCGCAGTTTGCCACTACCAAAACTCTCTACAAACCCAAGTGGCAGCTTGACGATATGTTCCATAGTTTGCAGCCGCAGGTTGGTGGCAATACGAAACGCCCCTTTGTGGGAGCACATCAGACCTGCTATGTAGACAAGTACCGTGATGACCGAAAATAGCACTGCCATCCAGCCATTATGGGTCAGATTTTGTGCCAGACTGAAATCCGGAGCAACCTCTAGTACCTCTTGAATCACTTTCCAGATGTAATAAAAGGGTACCAAAGCAATGAAGGCACTAATAGCTGACAGCACCCACGAAGCATAGATCAGATATTTGTGGTTACCTGCAATTTGGAGCAGGCGTGACAGATTAGATTGCTTTTTCAAAAAAATTCCTCCTTTTTTATTGATTTATGATACAGAGAACACATATTGTGTTCTTCTTATACCAACGCATAAGTTAGCCACAACTAACCAATGGGCAAAAATTACAGGGCTTTACTGCCCCATAATTTTCATCCATCCGGCTGTATAAAAAGCACGCATTTCCTTTACATAGTTTTCTGCGTCATCCAACGGCATTTCATGAATCACCAGTTCAAAAAAAGTATGAAACATACCGGTAATCAGAATATGCTCCAGGGCGGGATCTATCTTCGGGGAAGGCCGTCCTAGCTCCTGCAAGACCTTCTGATAGGAGTGCGTTGCTTCCGCTTCAATTTCCACCATTTCATCAATAAGACCGGAAAATTTGGTCCCTTCCGAGCAGCAGAGGATGAGTTTGCATTCTTCTAGATGCACATAGGCGTAATGAAGCATATCGTACATACAAAGCCCTGATACTTCGCTCATAACTTCTGGCTGCCGGTGACGAGGCAGATTTGCAAATTCTTGCTGCGCCTCTTTGAAGCGATTAATGATATATTCATAATGTCTACCTACTAGAGCTTCAAACAGGTCTTCTTTGCTTTTGTAATACCCATAAAAGGCTCCTGTAGTCATGCCTACTGATTTGACAATGTTTCGTAGGGAAGCATCTTTATAGCCTTTTTCCAAAAACTCTGCTTTTGCCGCCTGATGAATGCGTTCTAAGGTCGTTAAGTTTCCGCCTATTGTATTCATCCTCCCTATAACGCCGTTATATATCACTGTTATATGATAGTCCATGCAAAAGATATTGTCAAGAGGAAAAGATTATTTCGTATTTCACAGATTGTCAAGCAATACACATACATACATATTTGTAGTTTTGTTAGGTTTACTGCTCACCCAAATGCTTGTTGCCCCAAACTCCCAAGCTCCCTACCTTCGGTGATGGCCACGCATCCTGTGGACAATGCTAATTTGAAATAAGCAACAAGAAAACCCTATGAAAATGGTTGCCCATTAGCATAGAGTTTTCTTGTTTTTCGTTCACTTGTCATAGATCAATATTTTTGCAATACTTCTTTATGCTCCTCTGCCATTCATCCAGCCTCTTTTTATTATCTTTGCGGAGGAACGCTAAAAAGATTGCCGACACTTTCACAAATACGCCTGGCCACCGTGGGATTATTCATCGTATAAAGATGAATACCATCTACTCCTTGAGCTACCAGATCAGCGATCTGATCCACCGCATAAGCGATACCAGCATCAGCCAAAGCTTCCGGATGATGCTCATAACGCTGCATCATCTTGGTAAATTTCGGTGGTAGGCAAGCGCCGCAAAGAGTAACCATTCGCTCAATCTGTTTCTTATTGGTCACTGGCATAATACCAGCCTCAATAGGCACATTGATGCCTGCTATATGGGCTCTTTCCATAAAGGAATAGAAATAGCTATTATCAAAGAAAAGCTGAGAAATCAGATGAGTGCAGCCAGCATCCACTTTACGCCGCAAATTAAGCACATCAGTGACCAAGTCCGGGCTATCAATATGTCCCTCTGGATAACAGGCGCCGCAGATATCAAAATCACCCTTGGCTTTAACATAAGCAGCCAAATCCGCCGCATAGTGAAAATCATCCTTTGGCTCAATATCAGGCACGATATCGCCTCTGAGCGTCATGATATTAGAGATATCATGCTCTTGTGCTAACTTCAACATCTGGTCGATATCAGACTTAGTGCTATTGATACATGTCATGTGCATCAATGGTTCAATATGGTATTGCGTTTTGATATAACTAGCTACTTCAAGAGTTCGCTTATTAGCTTCACCGCCACCAGCTCCATAGGTAACAGAAATAAACTCTGGATGCAGCCCGTCCAATTGCTCTAAAGTTTTATAAATAGTTTCTATAGGCATTGTCCTTTTCGGCGGGAAAACCTCAAAAGACAAAACAGTTTTGCTCCCATCAAACATTGAAGATATTTTCATGGCCATACTCCTTTTGCCTATCATTAGCTTATCGTTGATTTGCTAACCGCGCTAACTCCTGATAAGCAGCGCTAGGATCATCTTTGCCAAAAACAGCAGAACCAGCTACTAGCAGATCAGCTCCAGCAGAAGCAATTTCTTTAATATTAGTGGTATCAACGCCACCATCCACTTCAATTAGGAAAGATAATCCCCGGTCGTTGCGCATTTGGGATAGCTTCTGCAAACGCGGTATGGTATTGGTGATAAACTTCTGTCCGCCAAAACCTGGGTTTACGCTCATTAAAAGAACCAATTCACAGAGAGGCAGTACCTCTTCTATCATACATAGAGGAGTCGCCGGGTTTAAAACCACCCCCGCTTGTAATCCCAGGTCATGAATACGGTGGAGACTGCGGTCTAGGTGGCGGCAAGCCTCAGCATGCACGGTAATAATATCTGCTCCGGCTGCTGCAAAATCCTCAAAAAAGAAATCCGGATCTTCTACCATCAAATGAGTATCAAAAACCATTTTGCTATGGGGACGCAAACATTTGACTAACCCGGGACCAAAGCTGATATTAGGCACAAAATGCCCATCCATAATATCTAAATGGAGATATTCACAGCCAGCCTGTTCAACTGCTGCGACTTGATTTGCAGCCTGCCAAATATCAGCGGCTAAAAAGGAAGGTGCTATCTTTTTCATCGATATTGAACCTCTCTCTCCTGTATTTCAGACAATAAACGCAAATAACGCTGATAACGATCTTGGTCGATCTCCCCGGCAGCAACAGCTTCTTTTACTCCACAATCCGGTTCCCGGTGATGCAGGCAGCTTTCAAAACGGCACGGAGCAGCAGTAGCAAACTCCGGATAGTATTGAGCTAATTCCTCTGCAGTAAAATCTGCCGGCAATTCAATAATAAAAAAACCTGGCGTATCAGCGATAAAGCCATCATTACTATCCGGCAACTGGAGTATTCGCGTATAACGGGTCGTATGACGGCCGCGGCGGAGGCGCTCGCTAACATCACCAACCTCAGCATTCTCCTCTGGAAGCAGCCGATTCAAAAGGCTTGACTTGCCTACACCACTTTGACCGGCCATCACGGTTGTTCCATGAGAAAGAGCAGCGCGCAGCTCATCCATACCTGTATTCTGAGTAGCCGAAACAGCAAATACAGAAAAGCCAGCGCGCGTATATGCATCTTTGATCTTTTGGTATTGGGATATATTATCGTCCAAAAGGTCGATCTTATTGAAACAAATCAAAGGCTGAATAGCTGCCTTCTGAGCAATGACTAACATTCTATCCAGCAGCAATAAATCATAAGCTGGCATCCGCCAAGCTAAAACAATCAAAATCTGATCAACATTAACAATATTGGGCCTGGGCAGAAAATTGCGGCGCTGATGGATATCCTCGATCATACCTGAACCATCAGGCAGAAAGGAAATGGCTACCCGGTCTCCTACATAAATTTTGCTAAAAGTTTTTTTCAAACGACCGCGCGGTTTACAGTTGACAATCTGTCCGTCCGGCAGGCGGATCTGATAGAATCCGCCATAGCCAGAGACGACCATGCCCTGCTGTTTTTCCATCACTCTAACGCCTCATTATCTACTACCATGCCATCGAGGAGAATATTCATTGAGCCTGTTCCATAATACTCAAAAGTATAATCAACAAAAGTCCCAGGGTCATGCTCCTCATTATAAACCTGGCGGGTACCATTGCTATCAACTACTTCAATTACTACCTCATGGGTCTCGCCATCATCCGGTACCATATAATATGCTGTATGATTCTTAGCCTGTGGTCCTGGCCCTTCACTGACAGTTATCGTGATCTCTACTCCCGTTTGGGTCGAAGCATTAGGCTGGATACTCTGTTCACAGATCTGTCCTTCATAATATTCAGTACTGGAAGCATATTTTGTCTCCACTACATCCAGCTGATATTCCTCAATGATTGGCCGAGCTTCCTCAAGGGTTTTACCCAGTAAATTCGGCATAAAGATATCTTCTGGCTCCGGTCCCAAGGAGATGATCAGCTCAACCGCAGTATTCTCAGTAATAATAGTACCTTCCACAGGATACTGATAGATGACTTCGTTCACTGGTACTTCATCATCATATTCTTCTGTTATAGTAGCAGTAATGCCACGATTAGCCAAAGTTAATTCAGCTATCCTCCTGGTTACCCCGATTAGATCAGGCATTTCAGGACCACTGATGCCGTTGCTAACAGTGAGACCAACAGAACTACCGCGTTCTACTTCTTCACCTTCAGCAATATCCTGGCCGATAACAGTATCGGCTTCTTCAGTACTATCGACATAAGTCACATCGGCTACCAGTTCTTCTTCTGCCAACCTACTTTCAGCATCACTGAGTGATAAGCCTACTACTTGGGGCATAACTGCAGGACTGCCCGGGCCCATGATAGTCAAAAATCTTATTCCTACCACGATCAAAGCAATTAGCACTACAACCCCGGCGATAAGAAGCACCAAGCGGGGGGTATTCAATTTACCTTTCGCAAAAAGACCTTTCTTTCCTGTTGCTTCCTCATTCCGTTTGGTATTCTTAGGGATAACCTTATTGATCTGCTCGCCTTCCTCAAAGGTAGGAACGACCTCCTCGGAGTCAACACTTTCACCGCTATAAGCTGCTCGAACAGCCTTAGCCATATCCTCGGCACTATCATAGCGGGCGTCTGGGTTTTTACGCATAGCCCGCATTACCACATAAGAAATACCCATCGGTACTTTCGGATTAATTTGATGCGGCAGGATCAGCTCACCTTGGACATGTTGCATAGCGATGGAAATCGGCGTCTCGCCCAAGAAAGGCAGACGGCCAGTGAGCATCTCATAAAAAATCACGCCGACTGAATAAATATCTGATTTCTCCGTCACAGCTTGCCCCTGAACCTGTTCAGGAGAGATATAATGCACAGAACCCATGATACGGCTGGAGGTATTATATGTAAGGGTGACATCGCTCATCCCCACCGCAATACCAAAGTCAGTAACTTTGGCACGGCCGTCTTTGGACAGTAAAATATTATGCGATTTCAGATCGCGATGAATAATTCCATGCTCATGAGCGTGCTGAACACCTGCTAAGATCTGAGTAATGATATTACAGGCTTCAGGTACAGGAATGGCTCCTTTGCGGCGGATATACTCTTTCAGACTCTCCCCTTCGACAAACTCCATGACAATATAATGCATGTTTTCTTCAAAGCCAACATCATATACTGCCACAATATTACTATGCGAAAGGCTAGCAACCGCCTGCGCCTCATGGCGAAAACGACGCACAAAATCCGCATTGCTGGCATACTCTTCGCGAAGGATTTTGACTGTTACCATCCGGTTCAGCAACAAATCCTGTCCACGGTAAACAATGGAGGTACCGCCACTGCCAAGCTTCTCAATGATTTTATAGCGGTTGTTAAAAATTTTTCCTATCATTTAAACACCTCATCATTAATCATGGGCAACCAAAACTAGTGAAATATTATCATAACCACCCCGGTTAAAGGCAGTCTCTGCAAGAAATTCCACCGCTGTTTTCAGTTCAGCGACCCGCATGGTAATATCTTGCATCTCTTCTTCTAACACCAGATTAAACAACCCATCTGTGCATAAAAGCAGGTAATCGCCTTTATGCCATTCTGCCTCCACGAGGTCCACCTCGACTAAAGCTTCCTGCCCTATCGCTCGCAGCAAGATATTCCTCCGTGGATGATGGCGGGCTTCTTCTGGTTTAATCTGACCATCCTTCACCAGCTGAGCGACCAAAGAATGATCCTCGGTAAGCTGCCGGATGCTTTTCTTATTTATAAGATATGCCCGGCTGTCTCCGACATGCACTATGGTGATTTTATTTCCCCTAATCACCGCGGCAGTCATGGTTGTTCCCATCCCTGCCATGCCTGGTTCTTTTCCTCTATTATAAATGAAGTTATTCGCCTCATAAAAGGCCTCTCGCAACATCACAGCAGGCTCGGCATCAGGATCCTCCCATGATTTTTCCGCCACCACGCGTACCGCAGTAGCAGATGCTATTTCCCCTGCCTCTTTACCGCCAATGCCATCAGCTACTACAAAAACACCGCTTTTGACATCACAGTATATTGCATCTTCATTATTTTCTCTAACAGCTCCCACATGGGAAAGAAATTCTGCTCGCATTGTGCCTCCCGGCTTATATGCCTCAAAGCTTATATCACTAATTAAGCGTCAATAACTATATTCTCTTTACAACTGATTAGACTATGCTTGCCTTCTCCGTAATTGACCACAGGCAGCCTGTATATCTGCGCCACGTTTGCGCCGTAGTTGAACATTAAGACCTTTTTCTTCCAGGAGATGGCAAAAGTTATTAATAACCGCCTCCTCTGGTGGTTGGATACCAGCTTCAGGAAGAGGGTTTGCAGGTATAATATTAACAAGAATATCGCTTTCTGTCAATAAATTGGCTAGTTTTGCTGCATCTGACGGCTGATCATTGATCCCGGCAAACAGGGCATACTCAGCAGTAACCCGCCGGCCACTCTTTTCCCGGTAGTATTTACAGGCATCAAGCAGTTCATCCAAAGAATAATGCGCCGCACCCGGCATCAGCTTCTGACGCAGCTGCTGATCAGCAGCATGCAAGGAAACAGCCAGACCGATCTGATATCCCCATAAGGCCATTTCCCTGATTTTAGGGACTATCCCACAGGTAGAAATGGTGATTCTCCTCATCCCGATATTCATACCATCTTCATCATTGAGAAGTTCCAGGGATTTCTTTACTGCGTCCAAATTGGCCAGGGGTTCGCCCATGCCCATATAGACAATATTAGTGATACCAGCAAAACCCATGTCATAGGCCAATTTATCAGCTATCTGCACCTGAGCAACGATCTCTCCTGCTGTCAAATTGCGGAAATGCTCATGAAGCGCAGTAGCACAAAAGCGGCAATTCATCGCACAGCCACTCTGGCTGCTGACACAACAGGTAGCACGGTTATGAGCTTGCCAACGCTCATAGAGCATCAGCACCATCTCAATTCTCTCGCCATCTGCCAGCTCTAACAGCAGTTTCACCGTATCCTCAGCAGCAGAAGTCTGCTGATCAATGATTTTAGGCATCACTAGTGAGGTATTCTCCGACAGATAAGAGCGCAATGATTCGGGGAGATCGCTCATGGACTGAAAATCATCAGCCCCATGCTTCTGAATATGGCGGAACAACTGCTTGGCTCGATAGGCCGGCTCTCCGATGCTTTTAATATATTCAGCCAATTCGCTTTTGTTTAAACCACGTAGGTCTATTCCACTCATTTCTGTTTCTCCAATAAAGCAATATAAAATCCTTCCAAATCATGATCATTATCAAAAGGCAGCAACTGGATCTCGCCTGTAGCTAAACGGCCCCTTTTCTCCGGCATCAGCGGAATCAGCCCCTCAAGAGGGACTAAAGTAAAATCAGTATGTTCCGCTAAAAAACGGCGGATATTGGCAGCGTTTTCTTCTTCCGTTATCGTACAGGTCGAATAACATAATCGGCCTCCTGGACGCAAATAAGTAGCCGCTGCGGCTAATAACTGATAGGAAAGTTGAGCCAAAGCATCAATATTAGTGATTTCTTTACGGAAACGGCTATCACTACGCGCCGCTAGGACGCCCAAGCCACTACAAGGGGCATCTAGCAAAATGTAGTCCGCTGTTTGCTGGTAAGATTCAGGCAAATGCCTACTATCTGCAGCAGCGGCAGTAATAATATCAATCCCCAGTCTCCTGGCATTATCCTCAATCAATCCTAATTTATGGGGGTGGAGATCAAAGGCATGGATCTCGCCTTGGTTGCCCATGAGGGCTGCCAAATGCGTAGTTTTGCCGCCTGGGGCAGCACAAAGATCCAACACTCGGCTACCAGGCCGTGGAGATAGGGCATGTCCAACCAACTGCGAAGATTGCCCCTGTACAGCAAAATACCCCTTCTGAAATAGATCCAGCGCAGATAAATTACCAACACCTCCAGAAAGCAGCAATGTTTCTGGGGCAAAACCAGCTAGCTCAGCCGTTATCTCTTCTGCAGCCAATAGCTCAACCAGCTCATCACGCTGCACTTTTAGCGTGTTGGTACGGATGGCTATGCCATGGTGCTGATTGGCATGCAGACAAAAAGCCTCTGCCTCTTGTGGAGAAAAATGAACTAAAAGATAATCTACCAGCCACTCGGGAAAGGATAAGGCCAGATGTAAATATTGGCGCAAATCATCATCTTTTGTAGGCAAAAGCTTGCCCCGATCAGAACGCAAATAATTACGCAGAACAGCATTGGCCAAACCAGCCAAACGGGGAGAGGCATATTTTTTGGTCATGCTAACCCCTTCATTGACTGCGGCATATGGCTCCACTTGCAAATAATGCAGCTGATAAAGACTGAGCCGGAGGATAATCTTCAGCTCCGGCATCAATTCTTCCAAAGGTTTATTGAGAAATTGTTTTAAGATATGATCTAAAGCCAAGCGCATTCTGGTAGTGCCATAGACCAATTCCGCAGCCAGACGTCCCTCCCGTGGCTGCGGGTGGTATTGGTTCAGCACCTGTTTGAGTGCAATATTGGCATAGGCGCCATCTTTCTCTATCTGACATAATGCCAAATAGGCCAAATTACGTGCGCCCAATTTCGGCTGCTTGCTCGCCATGCCTATTCTCTCCTATCGCCAAACAATATCAGCAAACGCAATAATTGCAAAATAGCGGTCAAGGCAGCAGCAACATAAGTCAATGCTGCGGCGCGCAGTACTTTATTAGTCTGTTGCACCTCATCTGCTTCCAAAAAGCCTCCGCCCTCCAGAGCTACCAAAGCACGGTTAGAAGCATTGAACTCCACCGGCAAAGTAACTAGCTGGAAAACAACTACAGCAGCGAAACAAATGATACCGATAGTAATCAGATTAAAGGTACTAAATACTATTCCCAGGATAATCAGGATCCAGGATGCGGAAGAACCGATATTGGCTATCGGCACTAAGGCATTACGAATTTTAAGCGGGGCATATGCTTCCTTGTCCTGCATGGCGTGGCCAGCCTCGTGGGCCGCCACACCCAAAGCTGCAACAGAAGTACTATGATAGGTAGCCTCTGATAAGCGCAAAACTTTAGTTCTTGGGTCATAATGATCAGTTAGGTTACCCCGCACCTGCTCTACTTTCACGTTACTCAACCCATTATAATCGAGCATTTGACGCGCCATATCGCAAGCAGCAATTCCTGAACGCGCCCGCACATGAGAATATTTTTTATAAGTCGAAGAAACTTTTGCCTGTGCATATATCGTAAGAATCAATGCAGGAATTAAAAGAATCATCGTCCAGTCAAAAAACATTATCGGCATCTAAAACTTACCTCCAATTTGTATTTGATATCCTCTAACAAAATCAGCGACTGACATTCTAGCTTTTCCTTCTGGTTGCACCATAGTTATCCAAACAGAACCCTCCTGACAAGCGATCTCAAGCGCATCAGCAGTGATCTGCAGCAGCTCTCCCGGCTCGCCTTGTCCCTGCCCCAAAGAACTACCAAAAAGCTTTAACCGCTTATTGCGAAAAAGAGTATATGCTCCGGGAACCGGGTCCAAAGCACGAATCAGATTATGAACCTGAAAAGCTGGAGCATCCCACTTAATCAGTTCTTCTTCTCGGCTAAGCTTAGGCGCATAGGTGGCTAGGTCATGATTCTGAGCAGTCCTTGGGGCAGTACTCGCCTCAATCAATGGCAAGGCCTCCAGCAATAAGTTGGCACCAAGCTCACAAAGCTTATCATGAAGGGTGCCAAAAGTCTCATTATCATCCAGCGGCAAACTTTGGCGCAGGATCATGTCCCCAGTATCCATGCCTTTATCCAAATACATAATAGTAACACCGCTTTCATGCTCACCATTCATCAATGCCCGCTGAATAGGCGCCGCACCGCGATAAAAAGGTAACAGTGAAGCATGAATATTGATCGCACCGAGCGAAGCTGTCTGCAAAACTTCTTCGTTGAGGATCTGCCCATAAGCGACTACTACCAGCAGATCAGGCTTCAATGCTCTTAATTCAGCTATCGCCTCTGGGGTGTTAAGCTTCATCGGGGTATAGACCGGAAGCCCCATTGTCAATGCCGCTTCTTTGACTGGAGTAGGCTTAAGCTCTTTTCCCCTTTTACCCCGGGGACGGTCTGGTTGGCTAAAAACACCCGCCACTTCATATCCTGCATCTACCATTTTACGCAGGGGAATAGTGGCAAAATCAGGACTGCCAAGAAAAACTATGCGCATAAATTACCCTTTCTTCACTAGTCTTCCTCTGCTTCACGCAGAGCTTGCTCACGGCTGACCTCTTCGCTCATTACATCAGTGAAGAGGATACCATGTAAGTGGTCTATCTCATGCTGGAAGATAATCGCCAGCTGTCCAGACACATTATAATTGAAAGTGTTACCATTTCTATCCTGAGCAGTAACCTTGATATGTCTGGCACGTTTGACCCTGCCACCACGGTCAGGAACAGAAAGGCAAAATTCTGTTGATTGGATGGAACCCTTCATCTCAGTGATGACGGGATTAACCAGCTCGATATAATCATGCTCGCGGTCATCGATAACCACCACTTGTTTTAAGATACCCACTTGTGGAGCTGCTAAACCAACTCCATCGGCATGATACATGGTCACTTTCATATCATCCAATAATTTATGCAATGATGAACCGAAGCGATGCACCTCCACTGATTGCTCCCGCAACAGGGGATCTTCCTCGGTGATAATCCTTCTAATTTCTGCCATACTAACCTCCTGCTCATTTTAAAAATAAAATATTAGTTAATATAATATTATACTCTATTTTTATTTAATAGTCCAGCTGTGGCAGCTAAAAGGCGCTCATGGGATCGATATCGATACTAAACATGATGTCTGGCGGCAAATGCTCTTCCTGCTGCATGGTTTGCCAGGCAGTTTCTGCCGCCTGAGCACTGAAATGAACATCTGTAGTCTTAATCATAATTTGTCGCCGCCAACGATCCTTTATTCTTGCATAAGGCGCTTCTGCCGGACCGCAAATTTCCCCATCATCAGTTAGCTGCTGTTGTAAATAATAGTGATAACTTTGGCAAGCCTCTACCAAGGCACCCTGATCCCGGGCAGTGAATAACAGGCGCAGCAGATGATTACATGGCGGATAGCCATGCATCTGCCGATATAACAGCTCTGCTTGATAAAAACGTTGGTAATCACGTTCAGCAGCAGTCACAATGGGGAAGGCTTCTGGCATATAAGTTTGAACCACTGCTAGTCCTTGTTTGTTTCTTCTACCGGCCCGGCCAATCAGCTGACTGATCAACTGAAAGGTACGCTCACCGGCACGCCAATCCGGTAAATTAAGCATAGTATCGGCAGCGATAACAGCAGCCAAATGCAGATTAGGGAAATCCAGCCCCTTGGCCACCATTTGCGTACCAACAAGAATATCGATCTCTCCACCGCGCATCGCCTCATAAATGCGTTGATATTCTCCCCGCTTTTGCATCACGTCACTGTCTAATCTGGCGACTCGCGCTGCAGGAAAAAGCCTCTTCGCTTCGTCAGCCACCCGCTGAGTACCAATGCCAAAGCGGCGAATATGTTTGCTTCCACAGGAAGGACAGACCTCCGGAGGCTTGATCATATATCCGCAATAATGGCATTTTAGCCACCCGCCATGACCATTATCGTGAAATGACAGGGCAACAGCGCAATGAGGGCAGGTAAGGCTCTGTCCACAATCACGGCAAGAAACAAAGCTATAATACCCCCGCCGGTTCAAAAACAGCAATGCCTGGCCATGATTCTCCAGTGTCTGTTCCAGATCTGTCAATAATTCCCGCGAGAAAATCAGCTTATGACCATGCTTCAATTCCTCACGCATATCAACAATGCGCACCTCAGGTTCTGGCGCAGGATAGTATTGCCGCAGCAAAGTACCTAAAGCATACTGGCCACAGGTAGCTTTAAAATAGCTTTCTACTGAAGGAGTAGCCGACCCCAACACTAGCTGTGCACCGGAGAGTTCTGCCCGTTTGGCGGCGGTAGTCACCGCATGAAAACGGGGATTGTTCTCCTGCTTGTAGCTAGTCTCATGCTCTTCGTCGATAATAATCAGCCCTAAATTAGGCGTAGGAGCAAAAACTGCCGAGCGGGCGCCGATCACTACGCTGATCTTGCCCTCAGCTATTTCCTGCCAGATACGGCGCCGCTCGCTCTGCAAAAGGCCGCTATGCAGCAATGCCATCGGCAAATCCAAACGCCGGGAAAGCATTTCCACCATCTGGGCAGAGAGAGCTATCTCCGGCACCAGCAGGATACTTTGCTGTCCTCTTTGGGCGGCATCATCGATCAGCCGCAAATAAATCTCTGTCTTGCCACTGCCGGTTACTCCATGCAGCAGATAAGGGCGATTAGCTTCTTTACGCTCAGCATTGATCGAATTATAGACAGCCTCTTGCTCAGCATTAAAGCCTGCTGGTACTAATGGATAATCCGCATCTGCCACGGAACGGCTGACTTTTTCGATCAGCCCTGCCTGTCGGGCAGCACGTAGAAAAGCGGTATCAAAACCATATTGACGTAGCGATACAGCATCCAACTCTCCCTGATCTAGCAGTAGAGCGATCAATTTTTCACGCTTGGCGCTCTTTCTTACCTGCTGATAACCGTCCGCCAGTGAATAATAATCATGATAAATCGCGCGTGGTTTTTTACCGGAAAGATTCATCCCTGCCGGCAACATGGCCTGCATGGCGGTTGCCCAGGAACAATGATAATACTCAGCCATCCAGCGGGAAAGAGCTAACAACTGCTCGCTAAACAAAGGACGGTCGCCGATAATATCGATAATATCTCTGGTAGCAAAATCCGGCTTTTGGTCATGCAGACGGACAACTACACCTTCCAATTTTTCCCGGTTGAAAGGAACGTGCACCAACATTCCCACCTGCACAGAATCACTCATCTGCTCAGGAATGTTATAAGTAAACACCCGGTCCACAGCCGGTGTTTTGCGGTTGATTATAATATCGGCAAACAGCACCATAACAGAAGTTCCCTTGTCTGACATTTCTTCATTCTAAATTATACCAGACGCGGGAACAAACTTCTATATTATCAGCCAATAATCAGCAGATAATCACTATCTATCCATATTTTCCTATAGTTTTAAGACTTGGGTTTGAATACCAAAGCGGTGAAAAAACCGAAAACTACCGCAGCTGTTACACCAGCAGATACTTGTTTAATCAACCCCGTGAAAATGCCCCAGAAACCGCCGCTGGCAGCACCCTCCTTAGCGCCTTCCACCAAGGTATTGCCGAAGCTGCTGATAGGCAGCATGGCTCCAAAACCAGCAAAATCGACCAATAAAGGATAGAGACCTAAAACACCTAAGATGCTTCCGGCAACCACCAAAACACTCATGGTATGGGCAGGTGTAAGATTAGCTACATCGAATAGCAGTTGGCCAATAACGCAAATAGCGCCGCCAATCACAAAAGCACGAAAAAACTGCGTTAAGAACTCCTCCAACATCCTATTCACCCCTTTCTAACGCCACCGCATGGCTGATAGCAGGAATACTCTCCTTCTGCTCGCTGGATACTGGTGAGAGCAAAGCGCCGGTAGCACAGAGCAAAACGCGTTTTATTTCTCCTTCGCTGATCAACCGATATATATGGCCAAATCCTACCGAGGCAGCACATCCGCAGCCGCTGCCGCCAGAAAAGACTTTGGTACTGGCTCCATAAAGCATCAGTCCGCAGTCTCCTAGCTTTTCATCCGCAATAGTAATGCCCTGTAGCTGAAAGAGTTCTCTGGCAATATCCTGGCCGACATGCCCTAAGTCTCCGCTCAGAATCAAATCATAATAATCAGGGCTGACTCCCCTCTCCTGCAGATGAATCTGTACCGTATCGGCAAAAGCAGGCGCCATTGCAGCTCCCATGGCAAAAGGATCGGTGATATGTTCATCCCGAACCCTGCCTACAGTAATAGCCTTGATCTCTACCGGCGCCGGTATTGCTGCTACCACAGCTGCTCCTGCCGCGGTAGCAGTACTCTGGCTATAGGGAGGCTTTTGACTACCATATTCATTAGGATAACGAAACTGGCGTTCAGCGGTACAAGTATGGCTGCTGGCTGCCACTAAGACTTTTCTAGCAACGCCAGAAGCCACACAAAGAGCAGCCAGAGCCAGACCTTCCATAGCCGTGGCACAGGCATTAAAGAGTCCAAAATAAGGGATAGCCAGATTTCTGGCAGTAAACCCGGAGGGGGTGATCTGATTGATCAGATCTCCAGCGAACATGATATCGATCTCATCTGGCGTTAAACTGGCTTTGGCGATAGCCCGCCGAGCGGCATATTCCTCCATCCGTTGTTCTGCTTTTTCAAAGCTGACTTCCCCCATACGTAAATCCGGAAAAATATGATCGAAATCAGCGGCCAAAGGACCTTCACCTTCGCGGGGACCACAAGTAGCAGCTTGGCCGATAATACCCACCGGACCATCAAAAAGCCAGGTCTGTCTACCCTTTTGTGTTATTTGCATATTATTACCTCAACTATTGGTATTTTTCTCATGATAATAGCCTCTTGCTTGACTTCTTATAGTCATTGCTTACTATATGGAATTTTTGCTCTTTTGCAGCGTTAAATTTGTCAGGCCAACCTTAAATAAGTTGAAGCGCCCAACCGATAAAGACAACGACAAAGGCCGAAAAAATGCCGAAAATCACCACTGCACCTGCCAGTTTAAAGCTATTACAACCACTGCCTAAAACCAGGCCTTCACTCTTATGCTCCAGCATCGAGGCAGCGACAGAATTGGCAAACCCACTGATAGGTACTGCTAATCCTGCGCCTAATTTTTGGCCTAGCTTATCGTAAATGCCAATACCAGTGAATAGCGCTGTTAAAAAGATGACGCAGATCAAGACGATGGGCGAGGCATCCTCTTGTGGGATATCAGCAAACTCCACCAGACAAAAAAGTGCTGTCTGGGCTAAAGCACATAACAATCCCCCACCTAGGAAAGCAGTGATGCAATTGCGCAGTACCCGCTTTTTAGGGGTATGGCGATCAACAATCGCCTGATACCAAGGATCTGGCTTTGGTTTGGGGGCCATAATTAATCCTCCTTCAATAAAAATCACGTCAATATATCTGGTCAAGCCAATTTTTAGCAACAATTGTTTTCTGCTGTTGCTTATCAAGCACAGTATGCATCAAAAAACACGGATTAATTCATAATATCCATGTAAACCGTCAAAACTACTTTTTAACTGTTTAAACTTCCTTGGAGGTATTATGGCTATTTTGCTTATCAGGTCTGTAGTGCTCTATTTTATCCTCTTGATAGCGATGAAGCTTATGGGCAAACGCCAGCTGGGGCAATTACAGCCTTTTGAATTAGTAGTTATCCTGGTGATCTCAGAGATGGCGTCAATGGCTATGCAAAGTCCTAGCGCTACCCTTTTCAGCAGCCTGATTCCTATCGCCACGATCACGGTTTTACAAATATTAATCTCCATTCTTAATCTTAAAAGTGAAAAAATCCGCGCCCTAGTCTGTGGCCGGCCAGTCTTCCTCATCCGCAAAGGCGTGCTCCAAGAAAAATCAATGGCCAAACTTCATCTGAATCTTAATGATATCGAAGAAATGTCCCGTGCCCAGGGCTATTTTGATCTCTCGGGGATCGAAAATGCCCTTATGGAAACCAATGGTCAATTATCTATCATGCCCAAAACCAGTAAACGTCCCTTGCAGGTAGGCGATATTGATGATGATCCCCCCAAGGAACAGATGGGCGTACTCTTGATTCTCGATGGACATGTGAACCAGGCAGGCTTAAAGGCATACGGCTATAATGAAAATTGGCTGATGCAGCAGCTAGCGCCACAGGGCATTAATCATCCGCAAGAAGTATTTGCCGCTGGCTTAGACGAAAATGGGCAATTTTTTTGGCAAAAGAAAACAACCAGGATCGGGGGCTAATTATGGCTAAGGATATTTGTATTATTATCTTGATCTTAATTTTTATAATTATCATATGTGTCTTTGCCCAATGGTTCATCATTCACCACACAGATCAAATACTGGCGGCAATAGAGCCGATGGAAGCTGCCATCAACGATGGCGACTGGGAAAAGGCCAAAGAACATTTTCAGACTGCTAAAGAAGAGTGGGAAAAATCACAAAAAATATGGAAAGCCATCAGCGACCACCAGGATATGCGTGATGTGGAAATCAGCCTAGTAGATATGGAAATTATCTTAGAGCAAGAAGATAGTGCCAAAGCGCAGAAAGAATTACAAGACCTCTTGTTCTATTTGCGTCATGTTAAGGAAAATGAAAAACTCTATTTGGAAAATATTCTTTAAAAAAAGATAGCGCCTTAAGCGAAAAGAAAAACAGCTACCAGATAGAGAAAAATATTTCTTGATAGATACACTTGATAGATACAATAAAAATACCGGCAGGTTAGTTCGAACCAGCTTGCCGGTATTTTTATATATGATTCTGTCTACAAGAATTACTTACTTAAGGTTCAGGTTTTCTGTCAATAATATTTTTTTGGGCCGCAGAACGCAAAATCTTTTCTTCGATCCGATCGAAATAAGCTGAGGGGAAATAACCAATCGTGTTAAAGCGGTTAACTGAAGAAGCCAGTATCGATACTCTCCCCTTAACCAGTCCATAATGCCTACTGATCGGGTTTATGAACCGCGACATTGACTGCAGTCGGGCATAGTCAATAGTAATATTGCGCTTACTAAAAATGCCACTGCTGATACTGATTTTTTGTTCCAAAAGAGCCAATTCACTAGTTCTCCATTGTCCGAAAGAGCCTAGGATAAAAAGGGCCAGGATAATAATACCTATCCACCATTGGCCTAAAATAACAGCTGCTACCAATGCTATTAAGCCCAGAATTACCCATCTGGTCATAACCGGAGCCAATGCGGTTTTTGGTGAACGCATCAAGGGGGAGGCGCTACCAGTTTGCGCCGCCTCTGCATAGGCTGGAGCAATGGCAGTGATGATCTCATACATTTTCTGCGGGCTAGTCAGTAAACAAAAAATAGGCGCCTGATTTTCCTCACTGTCTCCCATTCCTACATTGATGATCTCGCCATAACACAAATTAAACAGCCGGGCTAACATCGGACGGCGAATGATGATACCATTGGTTTTATCTAAAGGCAGCGAAAAATGCTGAGTAGAAATCAATCCATAAGAAACATACAAGTGATCGCCCTGTTTACGGACACGAAAATGATGGTAGAGGAAAAAAGGCCGGATAAACTGGTAAACTGCCGGGAAGAAAACTAAGGCTATCGGCAGCCAGGAAATGCTTTTTCCCTCGCTGATTCCTGAAGAAATAAACCACAAGACAAAGCCAATAACAGCGCCGACAATACTGATGAGCGAAAGAGAAAGCAGGCAGTGCCGCACTACCTCACGAAAGCTAAACTCACAGATCAGCTCCCCTTCCTCCCAGTGGGCTACAGTTGAGGCAGCGTTATCAGAAAGGGGCATATCAACAGAAGAAGCAGCATCTGCAGCAGAAGCAGCCACAATCCCTATCTGGCCTGAGCCTGCCAACAATTGGCGGCGAATATCCATTGCCTCAGCCTTGGCAAACAGTAAATCGAAATCCCGTTTATCAGCAGTTGCTGCTGAATTAATATCTAACTGCAGGCGGTAGACGCCAAAAAGTTTTTCTAAAACCCCTTGACGGATATTGACAGCAGCAATAGTGGAAAGCTTAACCACAGTATGGCTATTATTGACCGTTCTTTTATCAACGACCAAGTTCTCTTCATCTAAATAGATAAAGGTTCGCCGCCAGCGAATAAAATTGATTACTAAAGCGAAGATAACAAAAGCAACCAGTACGATGAAGATCCAAAAGCGGTAGCCGCCGATCTCAGAGATCACCTCTTCGCTAGTGCCGCTTTGGATAACAATGGCAACAATAGCCGCCAGCACTGCCCAAACTGCTTTTAGCGTATTAATGATAAAAGTGGCATAATGACAACGGCGTTCAGTCATTGTCGGCCTCCTTATCCACTGTAGCAGCTTCGTCCTCCAGAGGGATATTTTCGACGCTAATCCCTTGCTGCTTGAGAATATAGCGTACCGTACGCTGGAGACTATGGGCTATTTCCTCAGCCACTTCCTGCTCCAGAAAACGGATAGTCACTGTTCCACCAGCAGTAGTGGCGACAACTTTTGCCAGCCCATAAACGCGGTCAATAGGGCCGCTTTTGACTGCGATTTGGTGTATCCTTTCGATAGGTGCAAAATCCTGAGTGATGAACCACATGCCTTCCCGGACTACGATTTTTTCCTCATCGATCAAATAACGATAACGCCGGTAGCGGATCGCTGGCGAAAAGAACCAATACACGATCCAAGCTATACACCAGGCAGCAAAAGCCAAGTGAACCAATAGCGGCATTTGGATATCCTCTGCCACTAAGATAAGCCAAACAATCACTGCCACCGCTACCATAAAAGCAACTGCTATGGCAGTGGCTAAACGCATACAATTACGTGCTTGAGGAGCTAATTTGCTAAACTGCTCTTCTTTTATCACCATATTTGGCAATCACCTCGCAGACATTATAATATATAACCATTCTCAATACAATATTTTGAAAGGATAAGCCTTAAAAGAGGTCGAATTATTACAGGTATTGCATAAACTTAAGTTAAGTAAAAGCTTAATTGATGGAGGATACAATAAGATGTGTGGAATTATCGGCTATATCGGCTACAGAATAGCGCTGCCCATTCTTTTAGAAGGGCTGAGAGATCAGGAATACCGGGGCTATGACTCTGCAGGAATAGCCACTTGGGAGGATGGCAAAATAGACCTCATTCGCTCTAAAGGTAAAATTGCTGATTTAGAAAAAAAGATCGGTGATAAAAAAAGCAATGCTACTCTGGGCATTGGACATACACGCTGGGCTACACATGGTCGCCCTGATGATACCAATGCCCACCCGCATTTAGACTGCAAAAAAGAACTGGCTGTCGTACACAACGGCGTTATTGAGAACTATCTCGAGCTGCGCAGCGACTTAACAGCTAAAGGCCATGTTTTCACTTCCCAAACAGATACCGAAGTGCTGCCACATCTGATCGAAGAGTACTATGATCAGGGCGGGGATCTTCTTAATGCCGTTTATCATGCTACAGAAGATGTTGATGGTTACTATGCCATGGCAGTGCTTTCTGCTAAAGATCCCAACCGCCTCATCTGTGCCCGTCTGGATAATCCGCTGATCATCGGCATCGGCGATGGTGAATATTTCCTAGCTAGCGATATGGCCGCCCTGGTAGAATATACCCATCAAATGCTGATCTTAGAAAACGGTGATATTGCGGATATTACGCCGCAAGGAGTGACAGTATATAATAAGGGCCAAAAGGTGGAGCGGAAGATCAGCGTCATCGACTGGGACAAGGCGTCTGCGCAAAAAGGCGGCTATGAACATTTCATGCTCAAAGAGATCCATGAGCAACCATGGGCCTTGACCCAAACCCTTAATGGCCGCATCAGTGATGACGGACAAGAAATCATCTTTAAAGAATTTGACGCAACAATTAAAGACCGGCTAGCTAAAATCGATAACATTTTTCTGGTTGCCTGCGGCACAGCTTATCATGCCGGTTTGGTAGGACGCCATGCCATAGAAAAGCTATTGCACCTGCCAACACAGACCGAAGTCGCCTCTGAGTTTCAGAACCGTGATGCTATCATCACCCCTAGAACGCTAGCAATTATCATCTCCCAATCCGGTGAGACGTACGATACCATATTGGCAATGCGCAAATGCCAGCAAATGGGGGCTTTCACCTTAGCAATTTGTAATGTTTTGGATAGCACTATTGCGCGGGAGGCTGACGCTGTTCTCTACACTTACGCCGGGCCGGAAATAGCGGTAGCCTCTACCAAGGCTTATACCACCCAGCTGGCTGTGCTCTATATGCTCACTTTTTATCTGGGCAAGTTGATGGGCAAGATCAGCGATGCAGAGCTCAAAGAGCTGATCGCAGCATTGGCCCAAATGCCGCAATTAGCAGAAGAGACCATCAGCGAATTGGAAAGTAAAATCTTCCAAATCTCACTGGGCTTTGCTCCCTGGAACGATGCCTTTTTCGTTGGCCGCGGTATCGACTCAGCAGTAGCTATGGAAGGAGCCCTAAAACTCAAGGAGATCTCCTATATTCATGCCGAGGCTTATGCTGCTGGAGAGCTCAAGCATGGCACCATCGCCCTCATTACCCCAGATGTGCCAGTGATTGCGCTATGCACCCAAAGTGAGCTAATTTCCAAAATGATCAGCAATATCAAAGAGCTTCAAGCTCGCAAGGCTGCTGTTATCGGCGTTACTACCAGGGGCAACCAAGAAGTCGAGGCAGTGTGCAAAGACACTCTCTATATTCCGCAAACTAATGAATTACTAGCGCCAATACTGGCTAATCTTCCTTTACAAATGCTGGCCTATTATGCAGCGGTGGTCAAAGAAACTGATGTCGACCAGCCGCGAAATCTGGCTAAAAGCGTTACCGTAGGGTAATGGCAAACCATAAGCGACCAAGGAGTGACAAATATGGAAAGAAAAACAGTCTGGAATAGCTATACTCCAGAAGATCAACAACAATTGCAACAGGTGAGCGACGGCTATCGGGATTTTCTCGATCATGGCAAAACTGAGCGTGAATGCGTTAGTCAGATCATCGCTATGGCTGAAGCCGCTGGCTATCAGGATCTAGAGCAGCTGGTGAAATCCGGCAAGCAATTACAACCAGGAGCTAAGGTATATGCAGTGTGCATGAAAAAAGCTATCGCCCTTTTCCATCTGGGTACTGCTCCTTTAGAGCAAGGCATGGCTATTCTCGGTGCGCATATCGACTCACCGCGCTTGGACATCAAACAAAATCCGCTCTATGAAGATACCGAACTGGTCTATTTAGACACCCATTATTATGGTGGGGTCAAAAAATATCAATGGGTCACCATCCCACTGGCTATTCATGGCGTAGTAGCTAAAAAAGACGGCAGCGTGGTTGAAATCAATATTGGCGATCATGACGACGACCCTATTTTCTGCATCACTGACCTGCTGATCCATCTGGCAGCAGAACAACAGGAAAAGAAAGGTTCCAAGCTGATTGCCGGCGAAGATTTGGACCTGCTGATCGGCAGCATGCCTCTGGCTGATACGGAAAAGGACGCCGTAAAAGCCAATATCCTACAGATATTAGCCGACCAATATGGCATTGATGAAGAAGATTTTCTTTCTGCAGAACTGGAGATAGTGCCGGCCGGTCATGCCAGGGAATGCGGAATCGACCGGAGCATGATTATGGCCTATGGTCATGATGATCGGGTCTGCGCTTATGCATCGCTGCTGGCTATGCTGGAAAGTGAAACTAGAGATAAAACTATTTGCTGCCTGCTGATGGATAAAGAGGAGATCGGCAGTGTCGGCGCAACGGGCACTCAGTCGCGCTTTTTTGAGAATGCTGTTGCAGAGCTTATGAATGCAGCCGGCCAATACAGCGAGCTGGCATTGCGTCGTTGCCTTGGTTCTTCCAAGATGCTCAGTTCTGATGTCAGCGCTGGTTATGACCCCCTCTATGCTAGCGTCTATGAGAAAAAGAATGCCGCCTATCTGGGCAAAGGTATTGTTTTCAATAAATACACTGGCGCTCGGGGCAAAAGCGGTTCTAATGATGCCAATGCTGAATACTTCGCCAATATCCGCAGCATCATGGATAACAATAATATCGGGTTCCAAACAGCAGAGTTAGGCAAGGTTGATATTGGTGGCGGCGGTACTATCGCCTATATCTTGGCGCTCTATGGCATGGATGTAGTTGACTGTGGAGTAGCAGTACTCAATATGCATGCGCCGTGGGAGATCATCAGCAAAGCTGATCTCTATGAAGCGAAAAAAGGTTATAGCGCCTTTATCCGTGAAGCATAAAGACAGTCCTAATAATCGTATCCTGGAATAAAGCAAAATGGGAGACTCCAAAGCAAAGAGTCTCCCATTTATTATTGGTGTTATTTATCTAGCTACTTAACAGCAGCTATTTACGACAACAATTATAGCTGTAATTATAGCTGATTATTATCCAGATATTGCAATAAATCTTTAAAGCCACCATGAGGAAAAACGCTAATATCACGCTCTTTTTTATTAATCATGCAATCGGTCAACAGAAAAACCTTCATGCCAATACTTTCAGCAATCATATCTTCTTCCACATCATTGCCAATCATTAAACATTCTTCTGCCTGGCAATCCAGCCTCTGCAAAAGATCACGGTAATAATCCGGATTGGGTTTGCAGTAGCAAGTATTCTCATAAGTAGTATACAGTTCAAATTCTTCCGGCTCCAGCCAGGCCCAGCGGATACGGCTTTCCGTAGCAATAGCGGGAAAGATCGGATTAGTGGCCAACGCTATCCGGTAGCCTCTTTTTTTTAACTCCTCGATAGTAGCTTTAGCCTCTGCAGAACAACCACAAACCTCAGCCACCTGTTGGAACTCTACCCGATAATACTCATCAAAGATCGGCTTATCAGCTAGAGCCTTTTCACCAAAAATCTGGACAAAGCGGCGCCAAAAGGCCTCCTCATTAGTACATGTGCCATCGTTTTTGACCATAGCTGCAGTACCGGCCCAAATGCCATCGACTAGCTGATCGGCCTGATAGCCATGCGGCAATAATTTGGCAGCCAGACGTTTAAAATAATCTTTGGTAAAGACCTCTTGGTCCATTGGCAATAAAGTACCGTCCAGATCAAAAAGAATCATTTTCAACATACAGTTTTCCTCCAGTAACCAATATTATCAGCAAAAGTGCCCTATATTCTAGTCATGTGTTTTATTAGTGAGAGCTGCTTCCAGTTAAACCTACTTTGCTCAAGCATTTGTAATTAGTATAATCTTTACTCAATCAACAAGTCAATTAAGATCTATTTAAGATTAGTTGTACTTTTTGTGAATATGACTTTATCCATCAACTCTTTGCTCTTTGGCTTTTTAAAGACGCGTTAGCCACAATACTGCCAATAAAATGGCTAAGGCCACCAGATTAACTAAAGTAAAAATACCCAGATATTTACCTGGTCGAGCTCCATCTGTTTGTAAATAAAAGCGGAAGGAGATCAAACTAGCTAAAGAAGCCACAATGGTACCCAAGCCGCCCAGATTACTGCCAATAATCAGCCCTGCATAATCATTGCTAAACCCGGCGAGGAATACCGCTGCTGGAACATTGCTGATAACTTGGCTAAGGATAATAGTAATGCCGGTAACATCATTGCCAATCAACCCCGCAATAAAATCATGGATCAACGGAATATTGCTCATATTACCAGAAAAGATAAAAAAGCAAATAAACGTTGCCAATAAGCTATAATCTACCTTCCGTAAAGAATCGCGGGAAAAAATTAATAATACAATCAAGACAATACCGGTAACAATCAGATAAGGAATGAGCCGCAAAACAGCCAGCAGACAAATAATAAAGAGGCTCCCCAGCAATATCAGCATTCGCGGATGAGGAGTTACTGCTTTCTCCGGAAGGTGAAAAGTGATTGGCATAGGCTTTATTATCAGGCCAGCCAGCAGTAATCCACACAAACTCACTGCAGCAAAAGGCAAGAGCAGCAGCATAAAGTCTGACAAGGGCATCTGAGAGGTAGAAAACAAAAAGAGATTTTGCGGATTGCCAAAAGGGGTCAACATACTACCCAGATTAGCGGCGACTGTCTGCAGAACGATCAGATAGATTAAATAACGTGTTTGGCTAACCATTTGCAAAAGCATGATAGTAAACGGAACAAAAGTGATCAGCGCCACATCGTTGGTAATAAACATAGAACAAAAAAACGGCAACAACACTAAGAGCAGACTAAGGCTGCGCATAGTCTGCGTACCAGCCAGCAGCCGATGGCTTAGCCACTCAAACAAGCCATATTTTTGCAATCCGGCGATCACCGCCATCAAGCAAAAAAGCAGACAAAGCACCTGCATATCAAGATAATCCCAATATGCTTCAGAGGGTGGCACCCATAACATCGATATTAAAGCGCAGAGCGCAGCGATCACCAGAACTGCTTCCCTTTTGATAAAATCCCACAATTTCTGTTTCAAAAGAATTACCTCAAATAAAAAACCGTTTAGATTTATAGCTTAGAATTAACCTTTTGCATTGTATCAGCTTTAGTGAACGAAGAAAAGAGGCTTGACATAATCTTTATTAGTCAAGCCCAAAACTTTTTTTGGCAAAGTAAAAGAGACCAGCAGCCCCAAGCCCTGGTCTCCCAATAACAAATATAGTTGCTTAACCCATTTTCTTGCTGATCAAATCTGCTATCTCCTCAACGATAGCGCGGATAGTTGCTGCATCTTCACCTTCAGCCATCACCCTGATTTTTGGCTCCGTACCGGACGGTCTGACTAGAATCCTCCCTCTACCAGCCAAACGCTGCTCAGAGACTGCGATCAAATCCATAATTTCGGCATCATCACGCCAACTTTCTTTATCCTTCACCGTAGGATTAAGCATATGCTGCGGCATCTTATGCATTACCTGTGCTAACTGAGACAAAGGCTGATCATGTTCCTGAACCACGGTCAACAGGCGCAAAGCAGCAGCCAAGCCATCACCAGTGGTATTATAACGGCTAAGGATGATATGTCCGCTTTGTTCACCGCCGATGACAGCGCCTGATTCCAGCATCCGCTCCAATACATAACGGTCACCGACCTTGGTTTCAGCTACCTGGACACCAAGCTTTTCCATCGCCAATTTAAGCCCCATATTACTCATCTGGGTCACTACTAACTCATTGGCAGCCAATTCACCCTTTTGCTTCATATCAGTAGCCAAAATCGCCAAAAGATGGTCTCCATCAACCTCCTGGCCGTTTTCATCTACTGCCAAAATGCGGTCAGCATCGCCATCAAAAGCCAAACCAATATCGGCCCGCTCGGACAATACCCGCTGACACAAGGCATCTAAATGAGTGCTGCCGCAATTAAGATTGATATTGCAGCCGTCAGGCTCATTGGCCATACAAACCACAGCAGCCCCCAATGATTCAAATAAAGGCCCGGCAATAGCAGAAGCAGCTCCGTTAGCAGTATCAACAACTATTTTCAGTCCCAACAAATTGGGCGCCTGCTCCTCTTGTAGCCAAGCAGCATATTCGCCGGCAGCATTCTGATAGCTGCTAATGCGTCCTAGCTTATCATCAGTAGCAAAAGGCAGCTGATCGCCATATGAATCAATTAACTGCTCAATCTGCTCTTCCAGTTCATCCGGCAGCTTATAGCCATCAGCAGTGAAAAACTTAATGCCATTGTCATAATAAGGATTATGCGAAGCAGAAATCACAGCCGCGGCATCTGCCTGTAATAAACGGGTCAGGGCAGCGACTCCGGGGGTAGGAATTACCCCCAGCAGCATAATATCACATCCGCCAGCGGCCATCCCAGCAGCTAGTGCCGACTCCAAAAAATCCCCTGAGATACGGGTATCCTTGCCAATTAAAATCAGCGGACGGCGATCTGCAACCTCTTTGCTTAAAACATGCGCTGCCGCTATCCCCAATTTAAACACAAACAAGGGAGGAAACTGGACTGACGCCCGTCCTCTGATACCGTCTGTGCCAAAATATTTACCCATAAATAAGCCTCCAATATTTACCTGATTCCCACTGATAAAAACCGTGAGAATTAATCATATTCATCAACTTGCGCTTTCAGACCAGCTACTCAGAATTATTCGCCTCAGTAACATTCACCGTCACCTGTTGCGGAGAGATAGATACTAACGAAATATTAGCTGGCAGTGTTACCGAAAGCTGCAAAGTATATTCACCGGCACTGTTGATACCGGTAAAATCGATATAGGGGACGATATCATTAGCAGTAATAGCATTGATATCTGTTTCCGGACCAGAAACTACCACTTCCACCTCTATAGTGGGCAAAGTGCAGTTGAGCTCGGATGATAAATTCTGGGCATAGATAATATCCCGCACAAAGGTTGCTCTGGATACTGGTTCGATCTGTACAATAACTGTAACCGATGATTCAGAGAGCGTGATATCACCGCTATGGATAATATTAACCGTCTGAGTATATGTTGAATCCATACCGGAAATATCGATCGGTGCTGTTTCCAGATAATATAAACTATTCAGTGCTTCCAAATCGCCAAAGGCTCTGACTGTGGCTGGTTCAACCACGATTCTACTTACCTCATAGCCATCAGCTGGCTCGCCGATCACCGAAGGATTGATCGCCACACTCTTCTCCGGCATATCGTAGACAACAGGAATGATTACTGAAGCTACACTAGGCGTGATGGTAAAATGGCTGGTAATATTATTACCATTGGCATCAAGAACTTCAACCTGTAAATTTTTGCTATAGTTATCAGTTAGGCCGGTAACATCAGCGCGCACAAAGACTGTACTGGCTTCTTCGATGTAGTTAGCTGCACCGGAGATGGTTATCTCAGATGGAGAAAGCACTGGATCAAGCAAGGTATAATTTTCCTCTGGGGTACCGGTTATTTGCACTTCCAGAGGGAAACTTCTGCTTTCAACAGGCTCCAATTCCACAGAGATGCTGGTAGGAGTATAAGAGACTAGTTGCACATTATCAGGCACTTCCACACTAACCTCTACGGTAGCGCTGCCCTCCTGGACGCCAGTCATATCCACATAAGCAACGATGTCCCCGCTGGTCAAATTATTAAGCTCAGCGCTTGTCCCCTGTACACGCACCTGCACCTGATTAGTCGTCTCTAGCATTGCCAGTTCAGAATCAAGATTGCGTACTTCGAGCGGAACAGTGAACATCGTATCCGAGAGCGGGTTTTGGGTCACGACAACAAAGCCCCAAATAAGCAGGGCGATAATAACCGATCCTATTTTATAGCCGATAAAGCCTGGCGGCTGCCAGAGATCCTTTTTCCAAAAGCTGCTTTTCTTCTCATCCATTGGCGCGGCCTCCTTCCGTCTTTCTATTCAGGAGTCCACCATTATGAGTAAGCTCAGTAGAGAGCATCTCACGCAGCTGTTTTTCATCTAAATGGCGAATCAGCTTACCGCCATTAGCCACAGAAATCAGACCGGTCTCCTCAGATACTACCAAGGCTAAAGCATCGGAGACTTCAGAGATACCAATAGCTGCCCGATGCCGTGTGCCTAAAGACATACTGATATAGGGATTATCGGAAAGCGGCAGGAAACAGGCTGCCGCCATTACCCTATCGCCTCTAATAACGGTAGCGCCATCATGCAAAGGAGTATTGGGAACAAAAATATTGACCAATAGCTCCTGGGTAACCTTAGCATCTACCGTGATTCCGGTATCGATATAATCCTGGAGCCCCGTATCCCTTTCGAGAATAATCAAGGCACCCGTACGCGTTTTGGCACAGGAAACACAGGCCGCCACTATTTCATCTATTACATGAGTGACATCAACGCTAGCCAAAGAATTGCGGGTGATATTAAAAATATTGCCTCGGCCGATATGTTCCAGAGCACGCCGCAGCTCTGGTTGGAAGATCACCGCTAAAGCCAGGAATAAGACTGCCCAAGCCTCGGATAACAGCCAGTTAACAGCATGCAAACCTAAAGTATCGCTTAGAAAATAAACGATTAGGAGAACAATCAATCCTTTAAGCAATTGTACAGCTCTAGTACCGCGAATTAGCAGTAAGAATTTATAGATAACATATGCTAAAACAGCAATGTCGATAACAGCAGCTATATAATTCCATACTGTCCAATCCGCCATTGCGGAAAATAACACGATAGTCCTCCTTTATCTGCAAATATTGTGCGAATAAAATGCAATAATATCGTGGCCAATAAAAAAACGTTGTTTGATTATCCATCCCTTATATAGTAATATCTTATATTCTCCATAAGCAGAAAAAACCCTTTTAGAGTGATACTTTTGCTCAGGAGCATGCAGGGTTTTACGCAAATGTGTATAATATATTCTTAATATTGACTTCTTGGACCAAAATCATCTTCTCCAGAGGAAGTATATGGGAAAAATTAAAACACAAAGAAATATTCTTTTTTTAACCGGAACCTCATTGATTCTGGGTATTATGATTATGCTCAGTATTCATACCAATCTCGCGGCAGAGGTAACTACTGAGAATAATACTCAGGAATTAGTTGGTTATATTGAAGATCTGGAGGCGGAAATAACTGATTTGGAGACCCAGATCGCTACTACCAGGGATCAAATTGAGTTACTGGAATCTTCCCAAGCGGAAGAACAGACGCATATTTCAAGCATGAATGATACGCTTAATCAATTAAATATGAATGCGCACCTTACTACTCTTGAAGGCCCTGGGATTATCATTACACTTGATGATAATACAGTAGGTGCTGAATTTGCCCAAAAGAACAACCCAACTACCTATGTTGCCAGCAATTATATTGTCCATGATAAGGATCTGCTCTATTTGATCCGCTCACTGGCCAGCGCTACTGAAGCCTGCTCTGTCAATGATGTCCGTATTACCGATTCTTCCAGCATCCGCTGCGCCGGTACCATCATTTTGATCAATTCGACCCGTCTGGCACCACCATATGAGATCAAGATTATCGGTGATCCAGATGAGCTGGAAGCGGCTCTGCTGAAAAGCGGCACCTATCTATCCTTGGTTTATCGGGGAATGCCAATCCAATATGCAAAACAAGATTCACTCACGATTTCTGCTTATACTGGCGCCTATTCAACAAATTACGGAACTATTGAAACCGTTCTGCCAGGCGATATAGATGAAGAAACTAATAATGACAGTAGTCAAGAATAATAAATAATCAGTTATTATTATCTATTTAAGGAGATAGTCTCATGTGGTTACCACTTCTGGGGCTGATTGTCGGCCTTCTGCTTGGTTCTATTTTCACCCTTAGTATTCCTATCGCTTATGCCAATTATTTGGCAGTAGCAGTCTTAGCAGGGCTAGATTCACTTTTAGGTGGCTGGAGAGCTATTCTAGAACGCGATTTTGACGGCTCGGTGTTAGTATCGGGCTTTTTCGTCAATACCATTATCGCCGCAGCCTTAGCAGCATTAGGCGATATGATTGGCGTTGACCTCTATCTGGCGGCAGTAGTCGCCTTTGGCATTAGGATCTTCCATAATATCGGTTCGATCCGCCATCTGATAATCAAAAAAATGCGGGCAAAAAAAGCCCAAAAGGAAAAAAAGCTTAATGCTTAGGTGGAACAATGAGAACTAACAGAAACACCAAATCGATATTGTGGATGATTCCGCTTTTTGTAGTCTTTTTTTGCTTTGGGCTACTGTTAATGGCGCAATATCACACTCATCAAAATGAAAATGATGCTCTGGTCAATGAAAGTTCAGCTAATCTGGCTATGATCATCAAAAGCGCCAATGACAACAAGGAGAGTTTGGAAGCAGAATTAGCCATACTGCAGCAGCAATTGGCGGAAAGCGAATCCCTGGTAGCCAGTGGTAACAGCCTCTCTTCTTCCATTCGCAACCGTATCATCAATCTGCAGACAGTAACTGGCGATAAACAAGTGACCGGGCCTGGCGTATCGGTAACTATCACCGGAGAATCTAATATCATGTACTCTGATATAATAGATCTGGTCAATGAATTGTTTGCTTCAGGAGCGGAAGCTGTTTCCATTAACGATACCCGTTTTACTATTCATACCGTTATTTATGAAAAGGAAACAGTGGAAAATGTGCGGAATGAAAACGGAGAAACCTATCAAAAGGAATCTTATGCTCCGACTATCAATGGTGAAGAGCTGCTCTACCCGATTGTCATTAAGGCTATCGGTGATCCTGTGACTTTAAAGACCGGTCTCACCTATCCCGGGGGTATCATTGAGAGCCTAAACTCATTATACATGGTCTACCCAGTGATCAAGAAAGCGGATAATCTGGTAATACCTGCGGCAGACGACTATTCTTATGAATATGCATCTACCCAACAGACAACAGAAGAAAATGAAGAAAGTTAAAAGTTAAACGAGGTAGCTATGGCGCAAAAATTTACTTTATCATCAGGAATGAGATTATTAGTAGAGCCACTGCCCCATCTCCGCTCAATAGCCAGCGGCCTCTGGGTCAACTGTGGTTCTGTTTATGAACAAACTGCAATCAATGGGGTCTCGCATTTTTTAGAACATATGCTCTTTAAAGGGACTTCTCAGCGTGATGCCTTAACTATCGCTGCAGAAATGGAATCCGTAGGCGGCGTTCTAAATGCTTTTACAGGCAAGGAGCATACCTGTTACTATGCCCGTTCTCTGGACGAACATTTCGCCCTGCAGCTAGACCTGCTCACTGACATGTATCAGAATTCTCTACTGGCCGAAAAAGAATTTAACCGCGAAAAAAAGGTCATTATCGAAGAAATCAATATGTATGAGGACAGCCCGGATGAAGTAGCGATGGATCTTTTCACCAGCACTATTTTTCCTGACCATCCTTATGGTGCGCCTATAGCCGGCAACCTGACGTCCGTAGGTGGCCTTTCTCGAGATGATTTGACTGCCCATTATCAACGCTTTTATAATCCACAGAACACCGTACTAGCTATAGCCGGTAATATCACTCCTGAAGAAGCTATCGCTCAAGCAGAAAAATACTTAACTGCTAAGCACTGCGGTGATCCAGCACCAAACATCGATTCGCCCACAGCTTCTGGAGGAGAAGGCTTTATCGCCAAAGATATCGAGCAAAGCCATGTTTGTATCGGCTTTCCAGGGGTACCCTTGGGCAGTGATGATTATTATGCTGCGACCATTATTGCCAATGCCCTAGGCGGCGGAGCCAGCTCACGGCTTTTCCAAGAGGTACGAGAAAAAAGAGGCCTGGCCTATAGCGCTTATTGCTATCTGGAAGCATATACACAAGCCGGCTTTATCATGGCTTATGCAGCTACTACACCCAAAAATGGAGCAGAGCTGATCAAAATAATGGCTGAGCAATTTGCCATTCTGGCTGACAAAGGACTGATTGCTAAAGAGATAGCCCAGAGCAAAGATCAGTTGAAAGGCGGCTTATTGCTCAACCTAGAAAGCACTGCCAATGTGATGAGCAAGTTAGGGCGTACAGAATTAGCGCTTGGCAAAATCTATAATGCCGAAGAAACCGCGGCCAAACTGATGGCAGTTACCGAAGAGGATATCCAAAGAACTATCAATAAATTAATTGTCCCTGATAAACTGGTTCTAGCCCAAGTAGGCCCACAGCAGGCAAATATCAATCTAAAGGAGCTGCTATGACAGACCATTCCATAATACTCAAAATACAACTGCTTCCCCATCATCAAGACCTTACTTTGCCGGCATATCAGAGCGGTGAAGCTGCCGGAATGGATCTGGCAGCAGCTATAGAGAGCGATATTATTCTCCAGCCAGGAAGGAGAGCACTAATCCCCACTGGCATCGCTATTGAACTACCAGCAGGCTATGAGGCTCAGGTTCGCCCCCGCAGCGGATTGGCCATCAAGCACGGGGTAACGGTGCTTAACAGTCCAGGTACCATTGATAGTGACTATCGCGGGGAGATCAAAGTTATCTTGATCAATCATGGAGAAGAAGAGTTCACGATCAACAGAGGTATGCGCATTGCTCAAATGGTAATTGCGCCAGTACTGCAAGCACAAATCGCTGTCAGTGCAGATCTCAGCGCCAGCGAGCGAGGCGCCGGAGGTTTCGGCCATAGTGGGAAATAGTGTCGTCCACATTGAAGCTCGTGTTGGCTATATTGATTAGACAATATTTTCTTCAGATAACATTTGTCTTAGCCATAATAAAACTACACTCAGCAGACAATATTGGTTCCGAATTAAATATAGACCTCCTGCATAATATTTAGGCAGGAGGTGTTGTTTGTGCGTTTAAGTGAGTTTGCAGATAAAAGGATCATCAATCTATATGACGGAGAGATCATGGGTTCGGCCGGTGACAGCGATCTGCTAATTGATCCAGCCGATGGAAGGATCGTTGAAATCGTACTCCAACCGCCGGCAAGGCTAGTCAACAGAGGAGAAAAGCGGTCAATTTCCATCCCATGGGAGGCTGTCAAAAAAGTAGGACCAGAAATTATCGTCGTAGATATCGATAACAATGGTCTCTCTCACCGCTAAAAAGGGAATATCCTTGAGAGTAAAAAGGATTTTTGCCGTATCTTAGGGAATATGCCCTTATGACATAATTGAACATGGAGGGCATATTATGATTAAAATACTTGTTAATGGTGCGTCAGGCAGAATGGGACGGGCTATGGCCAGCAAGATTCTCCTAGAAAACGATATGGAGATCGTTGCAGCAGTAGACGTCAAGGGTGCTGGCGCTGATATTGGCATATCTACCGGGAATCCAGCTACCGGGGTGTTGGTTGAAGATAATCTCGAGGCAGCGATCAAGCGCACTAATCCAGAGGTAATGCTTGATTTCACCAATCCCCAAGCGGTAATGAAAAATATCCGTACCGCTCTGAGTAATGGCGTAGCATGCGTGGTGGGTACCACCGGTTTATCAGAATCTGACCTTAAAGAAGCCGATGACTTAGCCAGAGCGAATAAAACGCCCATCTTTGTGGCATCCAATTTTGCTATTTCGGCTGTGTTAATGATGCGCTTTGCTGCTGAGGCAGTCAAATATATGCCTAACTTTGAAATAGTAGAGACGCATGATTCTCATAAATTGGACGCTCCATCGGGTACAGCTATGACTACCGCCAAAATGATGTGCGCTAACAGGGAAGTATTCTCCCAGGAAAGCCCTAACAGTTTTGAGCTGCTTCCTGGCTGCCGCGGCGGTGATTATCAGGGGGCACGTATTCATAGCATCCGAGTTCCTGGTGTTATTTCTCTGCAAGACTGCATCTTTGGCGCACCAGGCCAACTGTTGACCATCAGAGCAGAATCAACCAACGCCGAATGTTTCTACCCGGGAGTAGCAATGGCATTAAGAAAAGTGCTGGAATTAGAAGGCCTTACCTTTGGCCTGGACAAGCTACTCTAAAGATAGTCCACATAGTTAAGGAAGCAAAATAGCATATAAAAAACCGCTCATTCTAATGAATGAGCGGTTTGCTTTTAGTGGCGAGGAGCTTTGGCCAACGTACTACTTGATGGTGATCAACAGTTCGCCAGCTTTAACATCCATACCTTCTTTGATCAGAACTTCGTCAACAGTACCAGCCATGCGGGCAACAACAGAAGTCTCCATCTTCATGGCCTCAATTACTGCCATGACTTGATTCTCCTCTACCTTATCGCCTGGTTTAACATTGACCTTAGAAACCAAGCCAGGAATAGAGGCGCCAGTCTGGCTCTTATCATTAGGATCAGCCATCGGGACATTACGCACCTTGACTTTAGCATTCTTATCAGGCACAGCCACTTCACGACGCATACTGTTGAGTTCAAACTGGACATTACGGGTACCGTCATCATTGACTGAGCCCAGTCCCAAATATTTGATGACCAAAGTTTTACCTTCGGCAATATTGATTTGATTAGTCTCGCCAGGAGCCATACCGTTGAAGAAAATATGGCTACCCATACGGGTAATATAACCATATTCCTGACGGTGTCTATGGTATTCCTGAACCACCTTGGGATAGAGGCACCAAGAGAGAATCGTTCTCTTAGTTGGGTTAGGAGCGAATTTCTCGACCTCTTTGCGGGCTTCTTCAAAATCTATCGGCGGCAATAATTCGCCTGGACGGCAAGTAATCGGTTCTTCACCTTTTAAGACTACTTTCTGCAAATCTTCTGGGAAGCCCCAAGCAGGCTGCCCCATCATTCCTTTGAAATAAGAAACGACAGAATCCGGGAAAGTCAGCGCTTTGCCGCGCTCAACGATATTTTCCGGAGTAAGATCATTCTGAACCATAAAGATAGCCAGGTCACCGACCATCTTCGAAGACGGGGTAACTTTTACGATATCACCCAGCATTTCATTAACAGTACGGTACATTTCCTTAACTTCTTGGAATCTAGCGCCCAATCCCAAGGAAACGACCTGCGGCTGCAGATTGGTATACTGCCCGCCAGGGATCTCATAACGATAAATATCGGTAGCAGGGTTCTTGATATCAGACTCAAAGCTGGCATAACGCAGGCGCACATCAGCCCAGTAATCAGTCAAACGCTGGATCTCATCGAGATCAAGCCCGGTATCGCGCTCATTGCCCTGAAGGGCTGCCACGATAGCGTTCATTGAAGGCTGAGAGGTTAAAGAAGACATGGAGGCAATAGCGGTATCAACAATATCCACACCCGCCTCAGCAGCCATCAAGCAAGCAGCTACCTGGTTGCCTGAGGTATCGTGAGTATGGAACTGAACCGGAATGCCGATCTCCTGCTTCAATACTTCAACCAAGCGTTTAGCTGCATATGGTTTAACCAAACCAGCCATGTCTTTGATAGCCAAGATGTGGGCGCCACGGCGCTCCAGCTCTTTAGCCATCTTGACATAATAATCAAGCGTATATTTATCGCGTTTCGGATCAAGAATATCGCCAGTATAACAAATAGTAGCCTCGCAGATCTTGCCCTGTTTGAGAACCTCATCCATGGCAACTTCCATACCAGGAATCCAGTTCAGCGAGTCAAAGATGCGGAAGACATCAATGCCAGAGCGGGCTGATTCGGCGATAAATTCACGAATCAGGTTATCAGGATAGTTGGTATATCCAACCGCATTAGCACCACGAATCAGCATCTGGAAAAGAATATTGGGGATCTTCTTACGCAAGAGATCCAATCTTTCCCAGGGAGATTCATGCAGAAAACGGTAAGCCACATCAAAAGTAGCACCGCCCCACATTTCCAAAGAGAAGCAATCAGCCAAAATCTCAGCTGTTCCAGGAGCTCCCAGCAGCATATCGCGGGTACGCATTCTGGTAGCCAGCAAAGACTGGTGGGCATCACGCATAGTAGTATCGCAGATGAGCAGCTTCTTTTGGTCAAGCACCCAGTTTTTGACTGCATCTGGACCTTCTTTATCCAACAACTGTTTTAAACCTGGTTTAGGCTGCTCGTTCTTGGGACGCGGAATCCGCGGAGCATCATACTGCTTACGCTCAGCATCAGGATTCTCCACCTGAATCTTGGCGATGTATTTCAAGACTCTAGTAGCACGGTCACGGCTATTTTCGATCTCAAAGAGCTCGGGAGTCTCATCGATGAACTTAGTATGACATTGGCCGGCACGAAAAGCCGGATGCACCAAAATATTGCTAATAAAGGGGATATTTGTTTTCACACCACGGATATGAACTTCGCTGATAGCGCGTAGAGCACGGCGGCAAACGCCTTCAAAGGTGTTATCCCAGGAGGTTACCTTGACTAACAGCGAATCATAATAAGGCGAGATTACCGTACCGGTAGTGGTAGTGCCGCCATCCATACGGACGCCAAAGCCGCCGCCGGAACGATAAGCAGTGATCTTACCGGTATCAGGAGCAAAGCCATTGGTAGGATCCTCAGTAGTGACACGACATTGGATAGCATAACCATTAATATGTAAATTGGACTGCTGTCCCATATCAATCATCGGATGGCTGAGATCATTGCCCTCAGCAATCAGGATCTGAGATCGAACCAAATCCACGCCAGTAACCATTTCGGTAACAGTATGTTCCACCTGGATACGCGGATTCATTTCAATGAAATAATAACTTCCGCTCTTGTCAACAAGGAATTCAACGGTACCGGCATTGACATAACCAACTTCTTTAGCTATTTTAACAGCATCAGCACAGAGCCGGTCGCGGATCTCCTGTGGAACAGAGAAAGCAGGCGCGATCTCAACGACTTTTTGATAACGGCGCTGCAGCGAGCAGTCTCTTTCACCCAAATGAACGACATTGCCGTGCTCATCAGCCAGGATCTGCACCTCAATATGTTTAGGCTCAACTAAGAATTTCTCTATAAAAATATCATCATTACCAAAAGCCTTTTTAGCCTCGCTGCTCACCAGGTCGAAGGCTGGTTTGACTTCCTCAGGGGTATCGCAGCGGCGCATACCGCGGCCGCCACCGCCAGCAGCGGCTTTCAGAATAATAGGAAACCCATAGCTGGTTGCTTTTTCCAGAGCGTCATCAGCATCTTTCAAGGGTTCAGTAGAGCCAGGGATAGTCGGGACATTGCATTTCTTAGCAATAGCCTTAGCACTCAATTTATCACCCATCTTAGCCAAAACATTAGAGGGCGGGCCAATAAATTTTATTCCAGCTTCCTCACAAGCTCTAGCGAAGTCGGCATTCTCGGATAAGAAGCCATAGCCTGGATGAATAGCATCAACGCCACGGCGCTTAGCCAAATCAATGATCGAAGGAATATCAAGATAAGCGCCCAGCGGACTTTTATTCTCGCCGATGAGGTAGGCCTCGTCAGCTTTAATGCGGAAGAGGCTGTTGATGTCCTCGTTAGAGTACATAGCCACCGTTCTTAAGCCAAGGTCATAGCAAGCCCGGAAAATACGGATAGCTATCTCGCCTCTGTTCGCTACTAAAACTTTTGTAAATGGGGTCTTATCAGTCAATTCAGTCACCATCCTTTCTGTATGGGAAAACTCAATACTCCTGGCGGCCAGATATCTGGACCATTTCTTAGTATCCGTCCCAAATTTGTTATATTTTAGTAGAGATATTATATAATTATACTCTGATTTTCTCTTTTTTGCAATATCTAGAAATAGCTACTTTTAACCAAAAAT
>CALYAP010000065.1 GCA_944393575.1 uncultured Clostridia bacterium | reverse complement strand
CAGGCTGGATAATAGGATAGCGCCTATGCCCAATGCTACGATAATAGCGATTAGGTACATCAGCGCTTTTTTCCATTTAGCGCAGCCATCGCGTTTAACGATGCGGATACGTGTTTTACCCATTAGTCAGTGGCCTCTTCTTCTTTAATGTTCGTGTCTTTGGCGATACCGGCTATCTTGCCGTCCTTTTCAGTCAGGTCTAACGCTCCGGTCATCATCAGCCCTAATTGTTCTTTGGTAGCTTTATGAGCATGTACTACACCCATCATTCGGCCATGGCATAATACCATGATTTTATCACACAGAGAAAGCATGACATCAAGATCCTCACCAATGAAAAGAATGCCCACGCCTTTTTCCTTTTCTTTATTGAGGATATCATAAATAGCATAAGAAGAATTGATGTCCAAACCACGTACTGGGTACGCGGTGACGATAACATTCGGTCCGGATTTAATCTCCCTGCCTAGCAATACTTTTTGGACATTACCACCAGAGAGCTGACGTACAGGGATTTCGGTGGAAGGGGTTACCACCTCCAGTTTTTCGATCACAGCCAGAGCATCCTGACGTCCCTTTTCTCTGTCCACAAAGGGACCATTGTTATCTGCATAGGTTTTGAGGATCATATTATCTGTGATAGAAAGAGAAGGTGCCAAACCCATGCCTAACCTGTCCTCGGGAATAAAGCTCATTGCAATGCCTTTTTCCAAAATCTCTTTGGGAGATAGGCCGACAATATTGTCGCCTTTATGGATCATCATGCCACTTTCTACTTTGCGTAGTCCAGCGATGGCCTCACAGAGCTCTTTTTGCCCACAGCCGGCGATTCCGGCTACGCCAAGAATCTCGCCGCCGCGGATATAAAAATTAACATGGTCGATGGCAACGGCATTTTCATCATTATTGATGGTTAAGTCTTTGATTTCCAACAGAGGACGTTTTTTCTCAACTATGGGACGTTCGATATTGAGGTCTACCTTGCGGCCTACCATCATCTCTGTTAATTCATGTTCATTGGTAGTAGCAGTATCAATAGTCCCGATATATTCACCCTTACGAAGAATAGCTACCCGGTCGGAGATCTCCATGACTTCATTTAATTTATGGGTGATGATAATGATCGAATGCCCTTCTTCTTTCATCCTGCGCAGAACAGAGAAGAGTTTCTCGATTTCCTGTACTGTAAGTACTGCGGTAGGTTCATCAAGGATGATCACCTTAGCCCCATAATAAAGAACCTTGATGATTTCTAAGGTCTGTTTTTCCGAGACAGCCATATTGCTGACTTTTTTCCTAGAATCTATATCAAAGCCGAATTTACGGCAGATTTCGTCTATTTCATCATAGCGGCTTTTTTTAAGTATAACACCTGATAGCTTGTCTTTAAGTTTTTTGCTCTCGCTTTCTTTGCCGATCCAGATATTATCCGCCACTGTAAAAGATTCGATTAGTTTGAAGTGTTGGTGTACCATACCAATGCCCAGTTTTTTGGCATCTTCCGGGGAATTGATAGTCACTTGTTTGCCTTCAACATAAATAGAACCACTGTCTGGTTTATAGATGCCAGACAGCATATTCATTAAGGTTGTTTTCCCGCTGCCATTTTCCCCTAGCAGAGAGAGAATTTCCCCATGGCGTAATTGTAGATTGATATCTTTATTAGCGATTACGCTGCCAAAGGTTTTGGTGATACCCTTGAGTTCGATCGCATAAGGCCTGGTTTCAGTCAAAATATAACACCCTTTAAATTCTTTCTCATCAAGAAATCTAGAAAAAGCTAAAGCCGCCAGTTATGACGGCTTTAGCTTTTATTTATGCTTAGTTATTGTGAAGAACTACACCCTGAACAAAGTAATTCATAGAGCCGGTGATAACGCTGTCTTCTACAGAGGCGCCGCCAGCAGCGACGATCTCATTGCCTTCGGAATCAACGAGGGCAGCGTCAGTCTGGTTGATGGTGACAGTACCATCTTCAGCAACATCATAGGAGAGTTTGATACCGGAGAAGACATCCCAGTCACCGGAAACGATAAGCTCTCTTACGGCGTCAACATAGTTCTGGGTACCAGCAACACAGTTGTCGGTCAGCGGAGAAATATCAACGAAATTCTCGGCCAGGCCGCCATAGTAGTTACCAACATTAGCGACGAAGTTGGCCGGATCATTCATAGCATTTTCCATAGCGAACTGATAATAAACATCCCAATGCCAAATCGGTGCAGTCAGATGAGCCTGAGGAGCATCAGCGGTCATATCAGAGTTGTAGCCGCAACCGAATACGCCGTTGTCATTGGCTACGATCTGAGGCTGAGCAGAATCGCAGTGCTGAGCGATCACGCAGCAATCATAGGTATCGATCAAGTCCTGAGCAAGAGATTTCTCCAGCTCTTCATTGGCCCAAGCACCAATGAGGTTGACATGAACCTGAACATCAGGATTGACGGACTGAGCACCAAGGGTGAAAGCATTGATGCCGGAGCAGGTTTCTGCATACTCAGTACCATAAGCGGAAACATAACCGATATTGTTGTTGCCAAGCTCAAGAGATTTCAGACCAGCAGCAATACCAGCCAGGTAACGGGCTTGGTATATGCGTCCGAAGTAATTATTGAAATTGGTTTCATTGGATTTATAACCAGTAGCATGAGAGAAGATGACATCCGGGTAAGTAGCTGCTGCGGCTTCCATAGCATCAATATAGCCAAAGCTGATGCCGAAGATGATATTGCAGCCAGCACCAACGAGGGTATCGCAGGCAGTCAAAACAGCTTCATAATCTTCTTCAACTTCGTCTACGATTACCAGGTCAGTCTCTGGATCAAGACCGAGGTTTTCCATAGCTGTGGTAATACCTTGATGATGCTTAAAAGTATAACCAGCGGTATCATTTTTGCTATTGATGTAAATAGCGCCTACTTTGAAACCGTCTTCATTACTGGTGACGTTCTGATCATCACCAGGATCGGTGGTCTCGTCGCTGCTGCAGGCTGCAAAAGCAAAGCACATTGCAACCATCAAGAGCATGACGGCGAGCATGGAAACAAATTTTTTCATGACTTATCCTCCCTGCCTATTGGCAAATTTTTTTATGTAAATTTTAATTTACACCAAGTATAAAGGGGTTAGACCGCTTGCCCGCGATATTTGATTGTATTGTCAGTCATTTCATCAATAATGGCCAATGATTCCACCCGGATCCCTCTGGCACGGAGCTTATCCCCACCATGTTGAAACCCCTTTTCAATAGCAATAGCTACTCCCACTAGCGTAGCTCCGGCCTGCTTGACGATGTCTAACAGCCCGTTCAGAGCCTGTCCATTAGCCAGAAAGTCGTCAATAATCAGAACCCTATCCTCAGGAGCCAAAAAATCTTTGCTGACCACAGCATCGTAGTCGTTGTTATGAGTATATGAATGGATCTTGACCGAGTAGGTAGCGGAATCAATATTGCTGGAACGATTCTTTTTGGCAAAAACAACCGGTACCCTCATGAATGTCGCGGCTGCGACTGCTATGGCGATACCGGATGTTTCGATAGTCAATATTTTATTGATTTTTTCACCTTGATAAATACGGGCAATCTCTTGCCCCATTTCCATCAGAAAATCAACATCAAGCTGATGGTTTA
>CALYAP010000064.1 GCA_944393575.1 uncultured Clostridia bacterium | reverse complement strand
GTCATGGCCAAACGCAAATCAGAATCAATATTGATTTTGCAGACCGCCATTTGAGCAGCCTGCCGCAACATATCCTCTGGCACGCCGATAGCATCAGGCATAGCGCCGCCATTCTCATTGATCATTTGCACATATTCCGGCATTACTGAAGAAGCACCATGAAGAACAATTGGAAAATTAGGCAGTCTTTTTCCTACCTCTTCTAAAATATCAAAGCGCAACTGGGGCTTGGTACCTGGTTTAAATTTATAAGCGCCATGACTAGTGCCGATAGCAATAGCCAGAGAATCAACACCAGTGCGACTAACAAATTCTTCTACCTCCTCAGGACGGGTATAGGAGGAATCTTCTTCAGAAACATTGACAGCATCTTCTACGCCAGCTAGCCGCCCTAGTTCGCCCTCAACGACCACTCCATGAGCATGGGCGTACTCAACAACTTGACGAGTCAAGGCAATATTCTCCTCGAAGCTGAGATGACTGCCATCGATCATCACTGAGGTGAACCCCCCATCAACACAAGATTTGCATAGCTCAAAGCTATCACCATGGTCAAGGTGGAGGCAGATTGGCAAGCCGGTTTCGATCACCGCTGCTTCTACCAGTTTCATTAGATAAGTATGGCTGGCATATTTTCTGGCACCAGCACTGACCTGTAGGATCAGCGGCGCCTGAGTTTCGGCTGCAGCCTGGGTGATACCCTGGATGATTTCCATATTATTAACATTAAAAGCGCCTATAGCATAGCCTCCGGCATAGGCTTTATTAAACATTTCTGTTGATGTGACGAGAGCCATGTAGTTACCTCCTCATAATTGACACAGACTAAAAGTGTTATTTCCCCAATAGCTTCATTTACTTTAAATACAATTCACCATTAAAGGCCATTATCCTTTATGCTTAGGAGGAGGAGTGTATCTTTTGCCAAGCGCTTTGATTATCAGATGATAGAGTGCTACACGGATTTCTTTGAGAATCATGAAGATGAGGAAAATTGCTCCGCCATAGCCATTTAGTACATAAATATAATTGATGAGAATATCGAATGGTACAGAGATAGCCAAAATCACTCCTACTATAGCGAGAATACATGTGACTAGCTTAAAGGTGACGCTGCCCTCTTCGGCGATGCGGGATGCAGTGGTCCAGAGTAGGGGACAAGCAGTAGTATAAATAGCGGCAAAGATAACCAGCCCAAATAGATAGCCTAATAACGGTGAAATATCATTAGCCAGTAGCAAATTAGGTATTTGCGCTCCGGCGATAAAATCCACTTGGCTGATCAGCGCAAACCCTATCAAAACACTGATTGCTGCATAAAGCAAGATTCCCAAGGTCTGCCCTGTCATTAGCGGCCGCAGAGGCGTGGTGGTGCTGCCCAATTTAGCCATGAATCCAGCTAGTATTAGCAGACTCATTCCTCCATTAGAGATGCCGGCCAAGAACCAGTTGCTGGAGGCTTTCAATAGTGGCAGTTCTCCGCTATCAATTCGTGGAATATTGGACTCAATATTAACTCCATGACAGATCAGCGTGATTATGCCTATCAATAGTACACATATAGCCAAGATCGGTCCAACCTTACCAATGATCTCTACCAATGAATTTAGCCCGCAGCTGACTGTCAGTGCTGCGAATATGGCCATGGCGATAACGCCGATAATTAAGGGTAGACGATATTGCTGCTCTAGAGTAGATCCAGCGCCCGCTAACATGACAATAAAGGACATGAAGCAGAAAAGGGTAGTGAACCAGTCAAAAATTTTACCGGTTTTATCACCACAATAATAGTTAAAAATCTCTGATCCTTTGTTAAAGCCTTCCTGGTGGCCTGTTTTGGCAAACCCCCAGTTAGCAAAGATAAGAATTGCTGCTAAAGTTATTCCTACCAGGATACCCTGATAACCATAGGACACATAATATTGCAGTAATTCCTGTCCAGTCGCGAAACCTGATCCCATCATATAGGCCAAAACAGCGCCCATAAAGGTGATTATTTGCCGCCAATTATTTTTTCCCATATTTTAATAGCCCATTTTAAATGTATATTGAGAGAAAAGAATTATCCCTATATGCATGGCTATTCATATGGGAACAGGAAAAGAACTGCTTTGCCCAAAACAGCTGTCTGTATTTAGCAGCAACCAGAAACTTCATCCCAATAAATTATGTTTTTAAGAAATTTTTGCTTTTATGTAGTATTTGTCCCCAGAACCGTAGTATATAAGTGAATCCGGAAAGGAGGCAGTGTGATTGATGGAAGATGAAAAAATCATTGAATTGTTTTTTCAGCGTTCAGAGCAAGCAATACATGAGTTAGATATAAAATATGGCAAATTGTGTTATAAGCTCTCTTATAACATCGTGAACAACGGAGAGGACGCTGAGGAATGCGTCAACGATGCCTACTTAGGTATATGGAACGCTATTCCGCCAGCAAGACCCAACCCACTGCTGACTTATCTTTGTAAAATCGTCCGGAATCTTTCTTTAAAACTTTATTATAAAAAAGATGCAGCTAAACGTAATAGTAGTTATACGATTGCCATGCAAGAAATTGAAGCATGCCTCTCCGCACCAAATACAGTAGAAGGCCAAATTGAAGCCAAAGCATTAGCCCGTACTATTGAGAGCTTTTTGGACACCCTAACCGCAGAAAACCGCGTCATCTTTATGCGCCGCTATTGGTTTGCCGACAGCTACAAGGCTATAGCTGGACATGTAGGTCTTTCTGAGAAAAATGTTTCTGTGCGGCTAGCTCGTATCCGCCAAAAAATGAAGCAATACTTGATAGAAAGGGAGGTGTTCGTGTGAATGTTGAAAAGTTCGCCGAAGCAATGAATGAAATTGATGATAAATACATCATGGAAGCATTAGAGACAAATAAATCAACTATATTACGGTTAAATTGGTGGAAATTCCATAAAATAGCAGCTTGCTGTTTAGCAATCCTTTTAATTACAGTATTTTCTTTTGGAACTGCCTTGGCGGTAAGTGCAGATTTTAGACAGGCCATTATTTCATTTTTTTCTCCGGGCTATACGGAAAATGAACTTCATGAAATAGATGAAGGACATAGGAGCGGTTCGTTTAGCATGGAAGATACCTTGTTCAGCTTTTTGGAAAAGTTTAATAACGAGAATATGATAGAGGATGTGACTATTAAAAAAGAGCATGGGTTTGAATATATTGTTCTGCCAAATGATGAGAATTCTATAGATGTGATTGTAGAATGTACTAATCCTCACGACAAACTATTAGTTGTTATGACAAATAATGGCTATGCAGAGACTACTGGCTTGTGGCAAGTAATTGGGTATCAAATTCTTGACAGCAAAACAGCAAATGATATGATAGCTAATAAAAAATAGCATAGACTACACTTGCGCATAAAAGAGTGACTGTATTCAACAACAGTCACTCTTTTTATCTAGTAAAGGCGCAAATAAATATAATAAACACTGCTGGAAAAGTATCTTCTGCGATTAATCAAAGGAGAAGCAATTCTGATGGAAGCATTTGCAGTATTTCTACTCTGCTTCTTAATAATGCTTGCTATTTATATCTACAAGTGATAAAATAATCTGTTGTGTGTTTAGAGAATTTATCAGTACTAAGGAGATTCATTTTGAAAGAAATAACTAATATTCGTAATATTGCTATTATCGCCCATGTTGATCATGGTAAAACCACCTTGGTCGATCAAATGCTGAAGCAAAGCGGTGTTTTTCACCAA
>CALYAP010000063.1 GCA_944393575.1 uncultured Clostridia bacterium | reverse complement strand
GAATAAAAAATCACTGCTATATTTTTTTGATCTTCCCTGTCTGTTCCCACCAGATTACCCTGCTCATCCTCAGTAAAAATGAAATCTTCCTCTTCTGTTATTATCCAATCTTGGGCTTGATCGAGAGTTCTCTCTCCTAGATGCAGCACACATAACTCTACATCATCATTAACGGTACTCTCCCAGGTGTCTATCTGAATACCTTCATTGATATCCTCTTCTAACCGCCAACCCTCATTAGGGACATAGATGGAATAGCCCTGGCCTATATACAATGTAGCTGGCACTAGCTCCTCCATACCCTCAACCATAAACCGTAAATCAGTCGTTTCATCACGACTCAAATCATTCGAGATATTATTCTGCTCCACATCACTTATATTACCCTGTTCTTGATGTAGAGTATCAGTAGCATTTCCATTGGCTAAAGTATCATCATTTTGAGCATTACAAGCGGTAAGAGTAAGTCCTACCAATAAAGCAAATATTAATGCAGAAAATTTTTTCATAATATACCTCCGAATAACTCATCTTATTTCTAAATTGTATCATGATACTAGGACTATTTCTACTAGTACAACTCATGATATCCTATTAATTTTTGTATATTAAAAGTTTCTACTAAAATTTATCATTTGAAATGAAAAGCACTAAATTGACAACCCGTGCAGTTGGCTCGTTATGATATGGATAGTCATAATAAAAATCCGAGTATTCCTACGAACACTCGGATTAATGGTGCGGGTGACAGGACTTGAACCTGCACAGAGCAACCTCCACTAGAACCTGAATCTAGCGCGTCTGCCAATTCCGCCACACCCGCATATTTGCTGTCCTTATTAGGACAGCGTCACAATGAGTAATATACCATATACCAGCATAAAATGCAAGATAAAATTGCAAAGTATGTCCTAAATTTTTTCTAATTAGTCTCTTCCTCTACCGGCTCTGTCGATTGAGCCGCATCTTCCTCTGCAGCGGCCGCAGCATCACGACGATCCTCCATCAGTTGCAAATATTCATCTTCGCTCATCGTTATCGTAAAAGACGAGATAATATCCTCTATTGTATTCTCATATGAGTCATAGGCCGCGCCAGAAGCCACCACAACAAGATAATGACGGATAGTCACATATGGCTGACTAGCATAGATATCAACAACGATGCTAGCACCGTCTTGATCAGCACCACTTATTACTCGGTGGAAATATTTTGTACCACCACTATCTTCTTCAATATTATATTCTGAGCTAAATAGCTCAGCAGCTAATTCTTCTGTGAGCTGTTCTTTAATTTCGCGCATTGAATAGTAATCAATGCCACCTAATTCGCTGACAATGCTCATGGCAATTTGATTGTCCTCACTATGAAAAGCAACAGTATTATCTGTTTCTTCATCCATCACCCAAGTATCAGGTATGTTAAGAGAATACCCGCTACTACCCTCATAGAGTTTTACATCAACATCAATATTATCACCATCAAAAATCATCGAACAACCGCTTACCAATAATACTATCGCCACTAATATAGCTACTATCTTTTTCATAAAAAGCCTTCTCCTCCATCTTTACCAATCAAAGATACAACTTAGCCTAAAAATTCAACTCATCTAAACGTTGTGTCAGCATATCCAGAACTGCCGCTACTGTCTGTTGCCGCACATCATTTCTATTTCCAGAAAAAATATTTTTCTCTATAATCGTACCCTGGCTATCACTTAGGGCAATATAAACTAAACCAACCGGCTTTTTCTCACTACCGCCTCCCGGGCCGGCAATGCCAGTAGTGGCCAGTCCAAAATCAGCTCCAGCTAGCTCACGTACTCCCTGAGACATTTCCATAGCTGTTTGCCTGCTTACAGCACCATGCGTAGCTAAAGTATCTTCGCTGACCTGCAAGAGCTTTATTTTCATCTCATTGCTATAACTAACAATACCGCAGCCAAACACCTCTGAAGCTCCGGGGATATCAGTCAATGCTCCGGCTAATAAGCCACCGCTACAAGATTCGGCTGTAGCAACCTGAAGCTTATTGCTAGCTAAGCGTTCAATAATTTGTGCTGCTTTATTCATTTTATATATCCTTTACCTTTGCGCAAATAATCAAATCCCGACCATATAGTGAGTAACACCGCTATTATTATGATTACCCAACAAAGGATATTATAAAACGGTTGCGGCCAGAAGCTCAAGGAATTTAACAGCAATAATGAAACCATGATCATCTGGAAGAGAGTTTTGAGCTTACCCCATTTAGAAGCGGCAATAACTACTCCTTTTTCAGCAGCCAATAAACGCAGTCCATCTACAGCAAAATCACGGCAGACGATGATAATAAAGACCCAGGCGGGCAGACGTCCCATACTGACGAGACAAATCATTGATACGCCTACCAACATTTTATCAGCTAAGGGATCGGCAAATTTACCAAAATTGGTTATCAATCCCCTGCTTCTAGCAATATTACCATCTACGGCATCACTGATCGCCGCGATAATAAATACCACTGCACCCCAAATATCACCATAAGGAATGGGGCATAACGTAAGAATAGCAAAAATTGGTATCAACGCTATCCGTAACAAAGTTATCTTGTTCGGTAAATTCATGCTTGTTCTCCCATCAAATCATAGATATCGCTATCAGTGATCCGCACATTAATTATATCACCAATAGCCGCATTATTAGCAAGAAAATAAATCATCCCATCAACCTCTGGAGTTTGGTACTGGCTGCGTCCAGCCCACCAACCATCTCCATATAATTCAGCAGCACTCTCGCATACTAATACTGGCAATGAACTGCCGATATATCTTTGCAAGCGCTTTTCTGTAATTTTAGCAGTACAATCCATTAATATGTCCAAACGCTCTTGCTTGGTTTCACCATCTACTTGATGTGGCATTGTCGCAGCCAAGGTGTCCTCTTCCTGATAATAAGGAAAAGCGCCAACCCAGTCAAAACAAGCTTCCTGCAGGAAATCCAACAACTGTTGAAAATCACTATCACTTTCTCCGGGGAAACCAACCATCACTGTTGTTCTTAAAGTAATATCTGGCATAGCTTCACGCAGCATAGCTATTTTATTCAAGATGCCATCATGGGTATCTGGTCTATTCATATCAGCTAAAATATGATCAACACTATGTTGAATAGGCATATCCAGATAATGACAAATATTACCGTGATCTTTCATCGCTTGGATCAATTCATCATCTATACCTTCCGGATAAGCATACAATAAGCGTATCATTGCAAAAGGAATATCTGCTAACTTTCGCAGCAAATCAGGCAGCTGACATTTGCCATAAATATCTATCCCATAATATGTAGTATTCTGCGCCAAGAGAATGATTTCTTTTATTCCCTGACGCCAAAGGGACTCTGCCTCTTCGATGATATCTTCCATGGGACGGCTCTTATAAGGACCTCTTAGTTGGGGTATCAAACAAAAACTGCAGTTATTATCGCAGCCTTCGGCTATTTTTAAATAAGCGGTAGCGCCCAACTGCGAATAATCCCGCTCCAGGTACACATTATCCGCTATCTCCATTCGGGCAGATTGTATGCCAAGCTGCTTTTTAATAAGATCAGCAATATCCTCATAATGGCCTACACCCATTAAAGCATCTAATTCCGGCATTGATTCTGCCATTTCGTCAGCATATTTTTCAGCCATGCAGCCCACAGCCAAAAGCAATCGGCATTTGCCTTGTTCCTTATATTGCGCTAAGTCTAAAATATTCTCAATGCTCTCTGCCTTGGCTGATTCAATAAATCCACAGGTATTAACGATGATTACCTCTGCCTGCGATGGATCATCAACGATTTGAAACTCTTCTTTTTTTAGAACACCGCACATCAGCTCACTATCGACCTGATTCTTCGCGCAACCAAGAGAGCGCAGATAAACGCTTATCATCAATTTATCCTTCACCATATAATTCTTCAAATTCGGCAAGAGTAAGGAGAACCTCTCTCGGCTTACTGCCATTAGGCCCGCCAACAACCCCTTTTGCTTCCAGCATATCCATGATCCTGGCAGCTCTAGGGTTGCCAATAGCCAAACGACGCTGCAAAAAGCTGGTCGAGGCCTGTCCCGTATTGATAATCAGTACTCCGGCCTCATAAAACAAATCATCTAAATCTTCATTCTTAGCAGCACCGGGTTTTTCTCCTTCTACCGCTGCTTTAACCGCATTTTCAGAAAAAGACGGCGCAGCCTGAGAGCAACAATAATCAACCAAGCGGGCAACATCCTTTTCGTCAATAAAAGTACCCTGGATACGCATCGGTTTACTATTGCCTACCGGATCATAGAGCATATCGCCTTTACCTAAAAGCTTTTCCGCACCTCCGGTATCAAGGATAGTCCGGCTATCCACCGGAGAACTCACGGTAAAAGCAATTCGCGAGGGGATATTGGCTTTAATTAAGCCTGTGATAACATCAACAGATGGCCGCTGAGTAGCTACCACCAGATGGATACCTGCAGCTCTAGCCAATTGGGCAATACGGCAAATACTTTCCTCTACATCATGTTTAGCAACCATCATCAAATCAGCCAGCTCGTCAATGATCACCACGATCTTACACATTGGTGATTCAGGACAAGCTCTGGTATAGCCATCAATATCTTTGACTCCCGCACCGGCAAAAATGGTATAGCGATTCTCCATCTCATTGACAACCCACTTGAGGGCATTAGAGGCCTTTTTACCATCATTGATAACCGGTGCAATTAAATGTGGTAACTGAGAATAGGTAGTAAGCTCAACCTTTTTGGGATCAATCAGCATCATTTTCACTTCATCTGGTTTAGCTTTATAAAGGATCGAGCAAATAATCGTATTGATGCAGATACTCTTACCACTACCTGTTGTACCGGCGATCAATAAGTGTGGCATCTTAGTCAAATCAGCCACTACACATTCGCCGCCGATATTTTTACCCAAGGTCACGCTAAGCTTGCTTTCAGCTTTTTGGAAATTCTCACTCTCGATCATTTCCCTAAAATAGACAATATCTTTATCCTTACGCGCCACCTCAATACCAATAGCGCTTTTTCCAGGGATAGGTGCCTCGATACGGACAGATTGAGCTGCCAGTGACAAAGCGATATCATCTGCCAGGCTAGTGATACGGGCAACTTTGACCCCAGGAGCCGGTTGTAATTCGTAGCGGGTTACTGATGGGCCTGCGACAACCTGTGTTACAGTAGCTTTAACGCCAAAATTCTCTAAGGTATTCTCTAATACCGCAATATTATCAGTAATCATCTTGTTCATGCGCGGATTTTTGACTTTAATCCCCGCTTCTATCAAATCCACTGGCGGTAAAACATAGCCATCACTATTAGCCGAGCTTGCTAAATCCTGGGCTCCGTTAATAGCTATCGACGCTGCTTCTTCCTTACCCTTAGCGCTCTCCGGTTCTTTTTCCGGAGTTTTTATCGTTACATCTGTTTGCTCTGCTTCATCAACTATATCCACATCGTCAGCAGATAATTTATCGCTATCATCTTCTACTTGGATACAACTGATTTTAGGCATAAAATCATGCGCGAACTCATTTTCAGCTGGGGTATCAGTCACGACTTTAACTTCTTTATCGGTGATCTCCGGGGTGATAATAACCGGTGCTTTCCGCTTACGGGAATTTTGTTCTTGGGCAACTAATTCAGGTTTATTTTGCTTATTATCCTCAAAATTCAAGATATCAGCGGTTTTTTTGCACCCACGGCCGATAAATGAAAACAAATCACGCAGCGAGGTTTGAAATGCCAATAAAAGACCGATAATTAAAAAGGCTACCAAGATAATGATCGCCCCTATCCTGCCAATTGTTTTAAGCAGGACAAAATCGAGCAAAGCGCCGAACAAACCGCCTCCGGCTCCCGAGCAAGCAACATTTATGTAATCTTTAAAGGCTAAAACTTCCTGATTCAAATGAATGAAGCCTAAAATACCCAGGAAAATAAGGGAAATACCGATCAAGCGTCCCTTGGTACTGCGATGGTTACGGCCAGCACAGACCAGAATACCAAATCCCAAAAGAAAAATGGGAACAGTTATCGCTCCCTGCCCTGCTAAAAAGCGTAGAACTCTGATGAAGAATAGGCTAACAACACCAAAAGCGCCGACATCTTCTGCATTTTGATCCGGCGCTAAAATAAAGTTAAGTAACAGCAATACAGAAACCGCGATAATGATAATACCGATTATTTCCTTATCGCGGATTATTTCCTGTTCGCTTTTCACAGACCTACTACGGCTAGTATTCCTTGATCTATTGCTAGTCGTGGTCTTTCTTTTGGTTGTTTTCTTACGTGGGGCCATGCTCAATCCTCTTCATGAAATTCCAGCTATATATTTCCGCATAACTAAGCAAAAATCCTGCTTATCAGCAATGCAGCAGCTACTATCCAGACATAGATCGAGAAATAACGCATGGATTTTTTCTCTAATAATTTCAAAAAGATACGGATAGCCGCATAGCCACTGATAGCGGCCACAGCTGCACCAAGAAAATAAGTCCATTCAATAGTACCACCTACGCCTTGGGTGACATCAAAAATTTCTTTCGCTGCCGCTCCGAGGATAACAGGAATGGAAATGATAAATGAAAATTTAGCCGCTTCAGAGCGTTTCAAACCACAAATCAGTGAACCAAAAATAGTGGAACCACTGCGCGAAAGGCCTGGGGCGATAGCGCATCCCTGAAACAAACCAACAACCAAAGCATCGGTAATTTTCATATCATTGACTGTTTTTTGACCATCAAAGCGATCGCTGATGAAAAGTAAAATACCTGTTATTATCAACGCTATCGCCACAGCAGTCAAAGATCTAAATAACCCAGAGAAAAAGTCGTCTAAGAAAAAGCCCATTAAAGCTGCTGGAATGCAGCCTATTATAATCAACAAGGTAAAGCGGCAAAAAGGCCTTCTTAATATAGCAACAATATCGCCCCAAAAGGCTACGAAAACAGCTACCAGCGTACCTAAATGCACAAAGACGTCAAAAATCAAAACATCTCCGCTGATACCTAAAATAGCCTGTGTTATCACCAAATGTCCTGATGATGACACAGGCAAAAATTCTGTAAGACCCTGCACTAAACCAAGAAGAATAGCTTCTAAGGCATTAATTGTCATTATCTAATTACTCCCCCTTTCACACCTAAATATTGTAGCGCAAAAGGCTAATAAATACAAGGGGAGCTTGTCAACGAATATCAATTTGTGTCCCGGGGCTAAAACGAGGAGAAAGGAAATCTGCCGGATCAGTAGAAAGCAATGATACAATCTGGGCGCTGCGGTTAGTTCCAAGCCTCACCAGGACTTTTTTCCCCAAGTAATCTACCTGTTGTAGCTTTTCATTATCAACCCCACCATTAACGTCGCCGCTGAAAATTACGTTTTCGGGAATGATGCTCCAAATCACGTGCCATATCCCCCTTTCCTGGTTCCATAGTATCCTTATCTTGAGGATTAATCTGGGAACGCAGATAGGCCATAGCCGAATCCAGTCCACCAACCTCGTCAATAAGGCCACATTCCACGGCACCCTTGCCAACAACTACAGTGCCTACATCACGAGCTAGTTCCCCCGTAGTCATCATCAGCCTTTTAAATTCACGGGCACTGATATTAGAGTGTTCAGTAATAAAATTAACCACACGATCCTGCATTTTCTCCAAATAATCAAATGATTGCTGGACACCAACGACCATGCCGGTTAAGCGGATTGGGTGAATAGTCATCGTTGCAGTAGAAGAAATAAAACTACGATCAGCCGCCACTGCAATTGGTACACCAATACTATGGCCACCGCCTAAGACTAAGGATACGGTAGGCTTAGTCATGCTGGCAATAATCTCAGCAATGGCCAAGCCAGCCTCAACATCACCGCCAACAGTATTGAGAATAACCATCAATCCTTTAATATCTGGGCTTTGTTCAACCGCTACCAGCTGAGGAATAACATGCTCATATTTAGTAGCCTTATTCTGCGAAGGCATTACCAAATGCCCCTCTATCTGGCCAATGACAGTGATAACATGGATATCGCTTGTTACTTTGGGCAACATCAATTCGCCATATTGCTCCAGGTTATCTGCCGGCTCCTCCTGGCTATTTTGCGAATCATCTGCTGGCTCATTTTCTGGCATAACATCGGGGTTTATTTCATTAGAAAAAGCTGGAATATCAATCAACAAAACGGGCCTCCTTTCGGTGGCCCGTTTGCTCAAGAAAAGCTATACTTCACAGATAACAGCCATAATAACAGGTCTTCTGCCCGTCCTTTCTACCACATAGCGGGAAAGGACGCTACGCACCTGGTTACGCAAATCATGCAAACTGCCGTCCGAAAGCCTTTCTGGGGTGCAAATAGCCACCACTTTTTCTTTCATCTCACCGATAATATGCTCATATTCTTTCTCAAATATGAATCCTTGCGAATAGATTTCCGGGCCGGCTAAGATACGCGGTCTTTTCTGCTTAGTATAAATCATTGAAAGAACAATTACGCCACTTTCTGAGAGCTGGCGCCTTTCTTTTAAAACAGTATTGCCAACATCTCCGACGCCTAAGCCATCAATTAAAACCCTTCCGCTAGTAACAGTACCATTAATCCGGCAACGGCGGCGGGAGACTTCCAAAACCTCCCCGTTCTCCAAAACAAAAGTATTTTCCTCTGGCATACCAAGCTGCTGCGCTAGCTGTGCATGCTTATAAAGCATGCGGTATTCACCATGCACCGGCAAAAAGAAACGGGGTTTTACCATGTTAATCAACATTTTAAGCTCTTCTTTAGAGGCATGTCCGGAAACATGAATCCCCTCATTGCGTTCATGGATAACCGTAGCACCAAGACGGAAGAGATTATCGACAGTTTTGGCCACAGTGCGCTCATTACCCGGTATCGGGTTTGCAGAAATAACCACTGTATCTCCAGGCATGATCTGAACCTGACGGTGATCACCGCTAGCCATTCGGGTGAGACCGCTCAAAGGTTCGCCTTGAGATCCAGTGGTAATCACCACAACTTTGTCAGCAGGCAACGAGTTGATGCGCTCAATATCAATTAAAATATCTTGCGGTATATCCAAATAGCCCAAGGATCCGGCAATAGTAACCATATTCTGCATACCGCGGCCGACAACAGCCACCTTACGCTCTGTACGCTCGGCAGACCATAATACTTGCTGCACCCTGTGCACATGAGAGGCAAAACTAGTCACAATAATGCGGCCCTTAGCAGAATAAAAGATCCGGTCAAGACTATAGCCCACCGTACGTTCGCTACTAGAAAAGCCTTCTTTCTCCACATTGGTGCTATCAGAAAGAAGCAATAAAACGCCTTTTTCGCCCAGAGCAGATATCCGGCCAAAATCCATAAACTCACCATCAATCGGCGACATATCCATTTTAAAGTCAGATACTACCATGATGGTGCCTACCGGAGTATGAATGGCCATGCCCATGCTATCAGGTATGCTATGAGTAAGACGGAAAAACTCTACCTTAAAAGGGCCAATCTCTACTTCTTCCCGGGCTTTGACTTCCCTCAAATCAGCCTTAACTTTGTTTTCATTCAATTTCCCCTTCAGCAAACCCAAGGTAAGCGTTGAGCCATAAACCGGCGCCTGGATATCTTTCAATACATAAGGCAAGGCACCAATGTGATCTTCATGGCCATGCGTCAGACAAAAAGCGCGCACATGGTTCCTGTTTTCAACTAGATAGCTATAGTCAGGAATGACTAAATCAATACCATACATGCCATCATCAGGAAAAGCTAGTCCCCCATCAACTACCAAAATTTCCTCGCCATACTGGATAACGGTCATATTTTTACCGACTTCACCTAAACCACCTAAGGGGATGACGCGTAATTTATAGTCGCGGCTTGTTGGCTTTTTAGTATTATTAACCTGACGGTATTTTTGCTGCGATACAGCTAAAGGGTTGGCAATAAAAACCTGGGACGAGGAAACCTGATCTTCATCCTGATTAGGCACAAAGACCACTTTTTTGGTCTTATGCGATTTCTTTTTACGCTGTGGGGCATCTGGCTCTGCGCCATTTTTGGTTACGTTTTTTTTAGAAGCTGTCTTCTTGCTCTGAGAATCATCCGCTACGCGTCCGTTATTAGAGGTAGCCCGTTTACGCGGTGGGGATTTAACCGTTTCTTTATCTCCACTAGTGGAAATCTTGGAATTAGGCTGAGCATTATTGTTATCGGCAGTAGGTGTATCGGCAGCTAAGATTCTTTCAATAGCCCTGTTAACCATCACATCAACGCCCTTTATTTTCTCAGATTTGAGCGCGCGGATACCTGTCCCCTTATCAGAAGCCTTATTTACTTTAGTATCATCAACCATAGAAATCTCCTATTCATATTGTTCACAGCTCTATAAACACAAGTAAACGCGCACCAAAAGAAAGACTACCATCTTTTGGTGCCGTTTGAGCTAAGTAATAGAATAGAGCTGTATCTATTATTCCCTCTTTTCTGTGAGGGTAAACTCCTAAATAAAATAATAATCCTCAGAATTTCAATCTTAGAAAAACTCAATGAAAAACATCTCGCCGTTTAAAGCAGGCCAATATCTTTAAGCATCTGATCTAAAACAACCATATGCTCAGCACTGGCTTCTACCAATGGCAAGCGGCAAGGGCCAGCAGCCATGCCGATACGATTAACACAATATTTGATCGGGATAGGGCTGGTACAAATAAATATTTTACGGAAAACCTGATAATAAGCCTGGTGCAATTCTAGAGCCTTGGCATTATCACCAGCTTCAAAAGCTTGAACCATCTCATTAATTTGGGGGCCAATCAAATGGCTGGCAACACTGATAATGCCGCATGCGCCAAGCGACAGCAAAGGCAAAGTAAGGCTATCATCACCACTATAAATCATAAAATCTGGAGCAGTCATCGATCTTATCTGGCTAGCCTGTTCCATATTACCGGAAGCCTCTTTAACTGCAACGATATTATCGATTTTTGCTAATCTAGCCACAGTAGCAGCTTCCAGATTCACACTAGTGCGCGGCGGAACATTGTAAAGAATTACCGGCAAATTAACAGCATCAGCGATAGCAGAAAAATGCTGATAAAGACCCTCTTGCGGGGGTTTATTGTAATAAGGCGTTACAGCCAGAATAGCATCAGCGCCAACAGCTTCTGCCTTTTTAGACAGTTCGATAGAGGAAGCCGTATCATAAGAAGAAGTTCCAGCTATCATCATAGCCCGATTTTTAGTGACTTCATGGATTGCAGCAAACAATTTCAGCTTTTCGTCTTTAGTCAAAGTTGGACTTTCACCAGTAGTTCCGCATACTACCAAGGCATCAGAGCCATGATCCAATAAGTACGCAGCTAATTCCTGTGCAGCCTCATAATTAACGCTAAGATCCTCATGCATCGGGGTAATCATCGCGGTCATTACTCTGCCAAAATCCATTTTGCCCTCTCCTTTCCGTCCCGGAAAATATGCACTGCCAAATGCATATATTTTATCTATTGAAATTTATCTATTGAAAATATCTAATGTTTAAAAATATTAAACCAAACCTTCTTTAACCAGTAATTCAGCGATTTGAATAGTATTAGTTGCAGCCCCTTTACGAATCTGATCGGCAGCAATAAAGAGGCATAAGCCATTACCATCACAGGAAATATCCTTACGGATACGGCCAACATAGACCTCATCTGTATCACTGGAAAAAAGCGGCATCGGGTATTTGCTATTAGCCGGATCATCCACTACTATTACGCCAGGCGCTTTAGCCAAAATAGCTCTGGCTTCATCCGGAGAAAGCGGCTTTTCAGTTTCTATATTGATTGATTCACTATGGCTACGGTATACAGGAACCCTTACTGCAGTGGCACAAACCTTAATATCCGGGTCATGGAACATCTTCTGGGTCTCCCATACCATTTTCATTTCTTCTTTGTAATAATCATCCTCTTTTAAAACATCAATCTGAGGAATAACATTAAAAGCTATCTGGTATTTAAATGCATCCACCTCAACAGGCCGGCCATTAACAATGTCCTCGGTCTGCTTCTTGAGTTCAGAAATACCTGGCAGGCCAATGCCAGAAACAGCCTGATAAGTAGATACCACTATACGTTTAATTTTCGCTGCATCATGAAGTGGTTTCAAAGCAACTACCATAATGATGGTAGAGCAATTAGGATTAGCGATAATACCTTTATGCCACCTGACATCCTCGGGATTAACTTCTGGTACTACCAACGGAACATCAGGATCATAACGATAGGTACTACTATTATCGATCACCACTGCTCCAGCCTTTACTGCAGCAGGGCCATAAGTTTTACTAGCACTACCGCCAGCAAAAAGGGCAATATCCATACCCTCGAAGCTCTGGTCTGTAGTGCGTTCAACAGTGTATTCTTTGCCTTTAAAAGTAATTTTTTTACCTTCAGAGCGTTCGGTAGCTAAAAGACGCAAATCTCCTACTGGGAAGTCACGTTCTGCCAAGATTTTTAAAAATTCATGGCCAACTGCGCCACTGGCACCAACAATAGCGATATTATATGTCTTCATTAACTTTTCCCCCATTACTCTGATTGGTAAATACTATTATACTACCTATATTTAAGCTTGGCAAGTCAATATTGGTTGAATTTGCTTGCCAGCAAAGGCTGCTTCTAGAGTCTGGGGAATCTGATCCATATGAGCAACAAGAGAATTCGGTTTGCCCATAGGATTATCCTGACCAAAGGGAACGAAATAAATATGTTTATAGTTCAACAATTTACCGATATTTTTGGCATTCGCCGATAGACCATCATTGGTGGCAACAGCAATGACCAGAGGTCCAGCATTACGCAAATGGGATTTCGCAGCCAACAAAACAGGTGTATCTATCACTCCGTTGGCAAGTTTAGAGATGGTATTGCCAGTACATGGGGCAATAAGCATTATCTCGCAAAGCCTTTTAGGGCCAATCGGTTCCGCATCTGGGATATTATCAATTATCTGCTCGGCACCGGATGCATCCAAAATTCTTTTGCGCCAATATTCAGCAGTGCCAAATCTGCTATCCATATCGCGAACATGGTAGGAAATCACTGGCAGGATCTGGGCCCCCAGCTGATGCAAAGCTGCCATTTGGGTCACTGCTAGATCAAGCGTGCAAAAAGAACCAGTGAGCGCAAAGCCGATTTTCTTACCAGCAAAAGCATTCTGCTCCATTATTACTCTCCCTCCCCCGTAAGTAAACTATCGATAAAAGCAGGATAAAACTCCGCCATAACCATACCGGCATAAGCAGGTGCATATTTGCCAGGCATACCACCAGCATGAATTGCTTTAATGCCCCGCCTTGCAGCAGCGATAAAATCAGTACCACCAGGATAAGCAGCTAAATCAATAATACATGTTTCTCTACGCAACAGGCCGATAATGATCTCATCTAAAAGCATCGCCGGTGCAGTATTAAAAATGTAATCCGCATCAAGGCAGGCGGCAACAAGATGAGATCGTTCTACAACCGTATACCCCATCTCTTCTGCCTCTGTACGTCTTTCCACTCCCCTATTCATTACAGTGACTTCAAGTCCTAAGCCTTCAAGACGCCAAGCCACCTCCCTGCCAATCCGACCAAAACCTAAAATCAATGCTTTAGATCCACAAAGCAAACTATCAGAAAGCGATATTGCTTCAGCTATAGCCCCCTCGGCACTAGCTGGAGCCAAAGGCACTGCCATGCGGTCATCATCAGTAAGTTCAAAAATCTGGCACTGGTTAGCATTAGTACGTAAATAAAGCGACGCTACACCACATAAAATTGGCGTATCCTGTGGCAAAAAACTTAAATCATCAGCAGTTAGGTATACCGGTTCAGCGCACAAACTATGAAGCTGGCCATCCTTCTTTATCGGCGGCTGTGGAAGGATGCAAACATCAGCTGCTGCTAAAGAAGCTTGAATATCCTCAACAACCGTTATTGATCCCGGCAGGATATCTAATGGATATCCATATGCCTCTACCTGATAATTCTTTTCTTGAAGTGCTTTCATTACTGATATTTCTCGTCTATCTCCACCGCAAAAAATGACCTTTCTCACCGATACACCTCCTAATACGATATATTCTCATAATATGCTGAGTCAGAAAGGAGGTGCTTGTGCTGATCTTTGGTTAATAAAAAATAAAGCGCCTGCTTAATGTCTGCAAGCACTTTATCTTAACTTAAAATATTATAAAATTATTTGTTTATTATGCTAGGTAATTCTATCTTACATAAACACCAGAGCCAAGTTTATATGCCAAAGGCTCAAAAGCCACCCCTCGGTCGAAGATATCTTTGATATCTTTACCATATTCCATAGCGTCATAAACGAAATTAGCAGCGCTATCAACACCGGCCTTAAGATCATAACCGCGCATTAAGGCTGCTACCACCACGCTGGTAAAAAGATCACCAGTACCATGCATATGGTAGGGCAGCATATCGATGGTGAGATCAAAATAACCGTTTTCTTTTTCAATGCCGCAATTGTGAATCTTGCCATCACCGCGCTGGACACCGGTCAAGACCACATTACCTGTACCCATAGCAATAATCTGTTCGCAAATCTCCAGGCATTCCTTTTCAGTAAGTTCTTCTCCCTCATATTTCCGACCAGTCAAAATACAGGCTTCGGTAACATTCGGTGTGACAACATCAGCAATCGATACCAAATGAGCCATACTGCGGCACATCTCCGGAGTATAAGTCTTGATTACTATGCCGTTATCACCCATTACCGGATCGATCACGGCAATACCGCTATTAAATTCTTTGATTAACCGTTCTACTTGTCCGATCTGTTTTTCCGACCCCAAAAATCCACTATATACACTATCAAACTCAAGCCCAAGGGATTTCCAATGATCTATATGGGCATCCATATAAGGGGTATAATCAAAAAAAGTAAAATTGTCGAAAAGAGTATTAGTAGAAAGCAACGCCGTAGGCAGTGGGCAAACCTCTACTCCAGCAGCAGAAATAACCGGCATCGCGACCGTCAGTGCGCATTTGCCATAGCCGGAAACATCATGAACAGCCGCAACACGGGGTAATTTTTTAGTCATAACAAGTACCTCCGAAATCAATTTTATTTCTCCTTGCCTAGTCGGCTAACAAGCGTAACGGCATGGCTCGGACAACATGTCCTCTATTATAACACCTTAACAGTAAATATCAACAATTTGCCTGATGTTTTTGACTTATTTTGCCCACTTTTTAATGATCAAGCGCGCTAAGATACCGCATATGATACCTACAGCTGCCCCAGCTATCACATCACTAGGGAAATGGACATAGAGATAAAGCCGGGAAAAAGCAATCAAAACGGCTAGAATATAAGCTGGGATTCCCCAAGAACGCCCATGAGAAGACAGAGCTGTAGCTGCAGCAAATGAGGACGAAGTGTGTCCAGAAGGGAAAGAAAAGTCCTGTGGCGTCTCCACAAGAAGTTCGAGCTCTTTACCAGCGAATGGGCGCTCACGCATCACTAATGGTTTGAGTCCCAGATTGCATAATAAAAGGGAGAAAAGCAGCGATAACGCACAGGTAAGGCCATAACGTCTTGTTTTTCTAGGTATTAATAGGATAATAGTGATAATGATCCAGATGAGCCCGCTATCACCAAGGCGGGAAAAGAAAACCATTAACCAATCCATCAAAGGACAAGATAGATGTTCCTGAATCCAATCTAAAATGGCAAACTCGATATTCATTGACAATCTCCATAATTTATTTAAGAAAGCGATGGAGCAGCCGACAGTTCTGTTCTTTATAAGGCTGATATCTTATAGGCAAATCAAAAGCTTTGCCCTTATCCACTACACTTTTATAATGAGTAAAGGTATCGAAGCCAGCTTTACCATGATAGGCTCCCATTCCGGAAAGACCAATACCCCCAAAGCCCAGTTTAGGTGAGGTAAGATGCATTATGGTATCATTAACACATCCTCCGCCAAAGCGGATCGAGCTAAAGATCAGCTTTTTAGTTTTATCATTAGTGGTAAAAAGATAAAGTGCCAGCGGCGTAGGATGGAGGTTGATGATTTCGAAGACATCATCTAAACTATCATAGCCAATAACCGGGAGCAGCGGACCAAAAATCTCTTGCTTCATCAAGGGGGACTTGAGAGCAACATCAGATATTATGGTGGGCTCTATGCGCAAATTTTGATCAGTAGCCCCGCCCCAATAAATTTTTTCGTTATGATATAATTTACAAAGACGCTCAAAATGCTTTTGATTAACAATATGACCGTAATCTGGGTTATCCAATGGGTGCTCGCCGAACTGACGGATTATTTCTGATTTAAGACAGTGTAGCAGCTCTTCTTTTATCTTATTATCTACCAACAAATAGTCTGGAGCAACGCAGGTTTGTCCCAAATTAAGATATTTACCAAAGACGATTCTTCTAGCAGCAAGCTTTATGTCAGCACTGGCATCAACAATGCATGGGCTTTTACCACCCAACTCAAGGGTTACGGGAGTAATAAATTTGGCTGCTTTACGGAGAACCAACTTCCCCACCGACTGACTGCCAGTAAAAAAGATATAATCAAAATGCTCGTTTAACAATTCTGTGTTTTCCTCTCTGCCACCTTCAACAACAGCTATATAATCAGGAGGGAAACATTCGGCGATAATCTCATGAATAATAGCACTGGTAGCTGGAGAATAGGCACTTGGTTTAAGCACTGCGCTGTTTCCTGCAGCAATAGCGTCTATCAATGGAGTCATGGTTAGCATAAAGGGGTAATTCCATGGACTCATAATCAAAACCATTCCGTACGGCTCTGGAATAATAAAATTTTTCGCTGGGAATTGCGTCAGAGGTGCAGATCTACGCTTTATCTTAGCATAGCTACGGATGTGCTTCAGCATATAGGTGAGTTCTGCTAAAACCATACCGGTCTCAGTCATATAACTTTCAAAAACACTCTTGCCTAAATCATTTTTTAAAGCAGCGTTGATTTCGTTTTCATGATCATGAATTGATCGCTGTAAATTTCTCAGCGCAGCTATCCTAAATTCTATTCGATAAGGTTGTCCGTTAGCATTGAATTCCCGTTGTTTAGCGCAAAGGCTTGAAATATCCATTAACAACTCACCTTCCAGATATGCTTTTGAGCAAATATTATAACACAATCGCTCATAAAAAACAGAGAGAGTTTTAGATAAAATATCTTGACAAATTTTCTTTATTAAGCTAAAATAGCAACGTAATATTACGGGGTGTGGCTCAGCTTGGTAGAGCGCTGCGTTCGGGACGCAGAGGCCGGAGGTTCAAATCCTCTCACCCCGACCAGATAATTTTTTGAATTATTTTGGTTGATGATCTTCATACTCAAAAGTGAGTGTTATTATATAATTACCTGTCAGTTGTAAAAAGTTTTAGGAGGCCCCCAATGGTACCGGCTGAATACAACAATATGACTAATTTTCTAACGAGGAGTAATACCCTCACAAGCGCAAGGTATTACATTGAAAACATACACGACAACTATGTCACGGAAGAAATAACTGGCACTACTGTCCAAAAAATTTACTCTACGATTAGTACTATTAATAAATTTATTCAGTTGAACTAGGCAAGAGATGCGGAATACCCATCTCTTGTTTTTATATTTATTTCAATAATTTTATTGAATCATAAACTTTGCCAAACAAAAAATTAGCATAGCGGCCAAAAAAATTTTGTCTTTTTTGGTATCAATATTGATAAAATTTATTGCGATAATAAGCAAAGAAAAATTTTTACCATAAATTTTCAGAAAAATCATAAATCTAGAAAATTTCAGCAATATAGCAATAATTCCTAATAAGCATCATCATGAAAGCTATTATTTTAAATATAAGAAAAATTCACAGAAAATTTTTGCTTCATTCATTATTGAGAAAACATCTTCATATAATCAAGATGACATCTACCCGAAACTTCTTTTGACAACAAGCATAAATGACAATAAAAATAATTCAAAAACAATACTGATAACTAATTTTGATTTTAACTATAAAAAATTAAAGAAAGGAAAAAAGGCTATGAAACTAGAGTTTAAACCATTCCCGCTTTATGAATTTTGTGGTACAGAAAGAGAAATCGGCCAGCAATATGGTGAAGAATGCAAAGAGCAAATTCACCATATGGTCAATTGGTGGTATGACAATCTTGCCGAGATCATCCCCAACAAATCTTTACAAGATATGATGGCTGCCACTAAACAATTCGAGGCACCGATCAAAGATTATGCACCAGAACTATATGATGAAATAGTCGGTATTGCTGAAGGCAGCGGTTGCAGCCTAGAAGAAATTTTGTTTCTCCAAGGAAGTTATGAGTTGGACGCAGCTTTTCCAGTATTTATGGCTTGTACCAGCTATGCCTGCTCTGGCCAAGCCACTAAAGATGGCAAAACGCTGTTGGGGCAAAACTATGACTGGTACACCGCCTCTGATGTAGTTGTTTTACGGATCAAACCCAAAAACGGTCCATCATACCTAACAGTTACCCTGGCTGGTCATCTAGGCCAAGTTGGCATCAATGAAAACGGCATTGGTCAGTTTGTCAACATTCTTCTCTGCCCCAAATCTATTGTCGGCGTGCCATATAATGTAATCGCCAACAAAGTCCTGCTGCAGAAAAATGTCCCTGACCAGATCCGTGCTATCACCCAAGCCACCCGCGCCATTGCTTTCAACCATATGTTGGCAGGCAAAGATGGTGAGATTATCGATGTTGAAACCACGCCTGATAAATGCGGTTGCATTCTGCCTGATCGCGATATTCTGGCCCACTCTAATCATTATCTGTGCCATTATCTGCAGAAAGATGATTTGAACGACCAAAGTTCATTCCCGGATTCATTCCTCCGTCAATATCGGCTCCAACAACTGATGGAGGATCGCCGCGGCGAGTTATGCCCAGAAGTAATGATGGATATTCTTAAAGACCATCGTGGTTGGCCTGATTCAATCTGTCGCCATATGGATATGGCAGGCCCCAGCTTTGAACGCTTTGAGACCTCTATGTCAATGATCGCAATCCCTGAAGATGGCAAAATTTATGCTACCGCCAATCCATGCATGAATCCTGAGTATATCCTTTATACTCTGTAAAGCAAGACAATACCCATAAAATACTGCCAATAATAAAGCAGCATAGAGCAAAAACATATTCATATAGTAATAAAGGACTCTAGCTAGGGCTGACAGTCAGAATATTGGGATACCAGTTCTGCTGGCAATAAATCAGGACGCTTTCTACGGCCGAGACGGCGGCAATGATTATTTCAATATTCCAGCTGACATCTCTAGCCAAAATAAAACAGCAAAAAGAAAGGATGGAACCACAATGAAAAAAGTACATGAGCCTTTCCCGTTCTATGAGTTTTCTGGTACTGAAAGAGAAATCGGTCGCCAGATCGGTGAAGAAATGAGAGAACAAGTCAAATCAGTTATCCCGTACTGGTATGATGTTCTCAGCACTATTTTCCCAGACAAACTGGAAGACATGATCGCAGTCTGCAAAAAATTTGAAGCACCTGCCAAAGAGTATGCTCCTGAATTATGGGATCAGATCGTAGGTATTGCCGAAGGCGCCAATATGACCACTGATGAAATCCTCTTCATCCAAGGCGGTTGGGAACTGGATTCCTGCGGTCCTGCTGCTTTTGGCTGCACTGACTTCGCCTGCTCCGGCCAAGCCACTAAAGACGGCAAAACCATCGTCGGACAGAACTTTGACTGGTATCCTAATGCTCCAACCATCGTCGAGCGTATTCATCCTAAAGGGAAACCATCTTATCTGACTGTTACCTGGCCGGGACATCTTGCTCAGGTAGGTCTCTCTGAAAGCGGATTTGGTATGTTCATCAACCTGCTGTTGACTAAAGACAATGGTAGAGTTGGCGTTCCTTATGCCTTCATTTGTAACAAGATCCTGTATCAAAAGAATGTACCTGATGCGATCCGTGCGGTCACCCAATCCAACGCAGCTAGCTCCTTCGACTACACTATCGCAGGCAAAGATGGCGAGATCGTTAACGTCGAAGTATCCGCCAGCAGCACCCGCGGTGTCAAATGCGGCATCGTATTGCCTGACCGCGACATCCTCGCCCACTCTAACCATTACCTCACTCATTACCTCCAGCCATACTGCGAGAACGATCAGTCCTCCTTCCCGGATTCCTGGCTGCGTGAATACCGTATGCGTCAATTGATGGAGAACCATCGCGGCGAATTGACCCCTGAAATTTTCATGAATGAGATCCTCCAGGATCATCGTGGCTATCCGGATTCTATCTGCCGTCATTGCGACCTCACTGGCCCGATCGGCGAACAGTTCGATACCGTCTTCTCCTGCGTAGGTATTCCAGAAGATGGCAAACTTTACACCGTCAACAATCCTTGCGAGAACCCCTACAAACTTTACACCCTGTAGCAAGTGATGTATCTATGAAGCGAATAAGGCTGGCGGGATAACCCCGCTAGCCTTATCCCAAACTAAATATTGGGAGGTAAAGAGATATGTTTGCTTCTTTCTTACCTGTAGCGTTGGTCTTTGTTGGCCTGGTACTTATTGTCAACGGTTTGCTTAATCTGGGTGGTGCTAATGCTAAATCAGTATCCGTGATGGACTGGGTAACCGGTGGACTGATGGTCATAGGTGCTTTTATCGGCCTGGCCAGAGGGGAAACGATGGCAGACTTCCAACTCTGCTGTGGTTTCTTCCTCTTCGGTTTTACCTATCTCATTCTGGCAGCTACCTTAAACTTTAATCTGGATATCAGAGTATATGGTTGGTATGCTGGCTTAGTAGCCATTTTTGCCCTGGTCTTTGGTATCAACTGCATTGTTCTTGGCGATATCGGAACCGCTTACCTGTGGTTAGCATGGTGCCTGCTGTGGGGTTGGGGCTGCATCGAGAGCTGCACCAAAGTCAAATCCAATCCTAAATTCACCCCAGGATTCTGCATCGTTGAAGGTGCTTTAGCAGCCTTCATCCCTGGCATTTTAATGTTCCTGGGAGTATGGAACGGCATTTGGGCATAATCATTAGAATTAAAGGATTTTACCCAAACATATAGAAAACAAAGGACGGTACCTGCCGTCCTTTGTTTTTTAATAAAGTTAAGTGAGGTAAACAATGAATATCGTTCTTGTTGAGCCGGAAATACCTAATAATACTGGTAATATTTCCCGCACCTGTGCTGTAACAGGCAGCAGTCTTCATTTAGTACGTCCTTTAGGCTTTTCCACTGATGACAAACACCTTAAAAGAGCGGGATTGGACTATTGGCAATATCTGGACCTGCACTATTATGATAGCTTTGATGAAGTACTGCAAACGTATCCTAATGGTCGTTTTTTCTTTGCCACTACTAAAGCAAAACGTTTTTATACCGACATTTCTTTCCAAAAAGATGATTTTCTCGTTTTCGGCAAAGAAACGGCTGGCTTGCCCAAAGCTATTCTCGAAGCCTATCCGGAACAAATCATCCGTATCCCTATGGGTAAAGATATCCGTTCGTTGAATTTGGCTAATTCTGTAGCGATCATTCTTTATGAAGCGTTACGGCAGCAAGGATGGCCTAATCTAGTATAATTAAGATAAAAGGAAAAGTATGGAAAAGCAGCCACTAATAACTATTGCCACCGCTACAACTGCAGAACTGATTGAAAAAAAATCCCGCTTTATTGGTCAGGCCTTTCCTGTCAATAATGAACAAGAAGCACAAGATCAACTGGCAGCAATCAGAACTAAGCATCGGGCTGCTAGGCATAACGTTTATGCCTGGGTAATAGGCGCTGATAACGAATTTATGCGTAGTTCTGATGATGGCGAGCCTGCTGGCACCGGCGGGCGTCCTGTTTTAGAAGCGATCAAAAAATCCGGACTGCAAAACATCATGATCGTCGTAACCCGCTACTTTGGCGGTATTCTATTAGGATCAGGCGGACTTACGCGGGCTTATGGCAAAGCAGCCCAACTAGCTATAGATGAAGCAGCAGTAATAAAAAAGCTCCCTGCCCAAAAGTACGCTATCACCTGCAGCTATCCTTATCTTAGCAAGACAGAAATAGTACTCAACCAACCAGGAATTGAGATCATAGACAAAATATATGGGGAACAGATCGGCATTATTGCCGCAATCAGTGATCAGCTCATTACTAAGGCAACAACTAATTTAACAAACCTTAGCAACGGAACTACCCGCATTGATGAATTAGGCGAACAAGTATTTATTGAAGAGCCCTATTCATAAAAAACAAACTAAAAATATCATAATTCATACGGTTAAAAATCCTCACCTCGGATATACTAGTTGTCAACAGTACCTACGCGTTAACTGGATCAAGATCAGCTAATCAACGCCATAGCTAGTTGGCCAATAAACATTCCTGAGGTGATTTTTTATGGAAAAAATTAAACGTTCTCGCAAAAGCCGCATTAAAAAAAGACCTGATGATTGGGAAGAATTAAAAGTAGAAATAGCTAAAGAGATCGGCCTTTGGCCCAAAGTAGCGGCAGAAGGATGGGCTGGTCTATCAGCAGAAGAAAGCGGCCGTTTAGGAGGGATCTTTTCTGCACGTAAAAAAGCATTAGCGCAAATGAATAAAGAAACAGCAAATATTGAGAGAAACAAGGAAGAAAATAGTATGGAGGAGGTTTAAAAACCTCCTCCATATCAACATATTATTCGTTTCTAATGAGATAAAATAGAGGCATAATCCAGCCGACGGACAGATAAGATAGTTGTTTCCGTACTAAGACGAAAAGAGTGAGCATAATATTAAATTATCATTCTATTGCGGAGGATAGGGAATGAATCATTACATAGTATATGCAGATATCCTCCTCGCGCTTAATTTCTTTTGTGATTTCTTCCTGCTCTGGACAGCAGGCAAAATTCTACGCCGGCAGATATCACTTTTACGCATCCTAGCAGCCTCAGTGATTGGAGCCTTTTATGGCTTGACTGTCGTTATCCCTGCCCTCACCTGGATGGCACATCCCTTTTGCATGTTCGTTATCTCCCTACTGCTATTGCGCATCGCATACCGGTGGGATGAGCCTAAAAGCTTTCTTCGTTTAGCAGGTGTCTTTTATCTAACAGCTTTCGCGATGGCAGGGGCTGCATTAGCAGGATCCCGGCTGCTTGAACAAAACGGTATCGTGTTTGCCCCGATGCAAACATTGCAGGCTGGTTCTCTACTCTTCGCACTCTTCATTGCTGTTATACTGGGCAGAAGGGGTTGGTCGGCGCTCAAAAAAAATTGGCATAAAGAGGACTTTCAGCTGAGAATCAAAATACTGGTCAATGGACGCAGCTGTCAAATGCCAGCGCTCTTGGACACCGGCAATGACCTGCGCGAACCATTAAGCGGATTGCCGGTATTGGTAGCAGACTATCAAGCATTACGCATCATCATGCCAGAATATCTTCGCCAGGCTTTCGAAAAATTTGGCCATGATTCACCCGAGACGGTCTTGCATGAAATATCATCGCATAATACTGATGGATGGCTCAAAAGGATGCGACTAATACCTTTTGCCAGCATCGGCAAGCAAAACGGACTGCTATTAGGGTTTAAACCAGATATGCTAATTCTGGAAGGACAAAGCAAACGGCAAACTAATCAAGTGATGATCTGTATTTCAGCAGAGCCGCTGGGGAATGGATATCAAGCTGTACTCAACCCAGAAATACTAAACGGTGGAGAAAAATACAAGGAGGCATCCTGCGCATGAAGAACACCATTAATGATTTATATGTACATATGCTTAAATTATTAGCAAAGTTACAAATTGGCCGCAGGATACACTATATTGGCGGCAGCGATATTCTACCGCCGCCTCTTCCGCCTCAAGAAGAGAAAGAACTCATCGACCGTTTGACTGAAAAAGATATGGAAGCCAGGCAAACTCTGATCGAACATAATCTTCGGCTAGTGGTTTATATCGCTAAAAAATTTGAAAATAGTGGTGTAGGCATCGAGGACCTAATCAGCATCGGTGCGATTGGCCTCATCAAAGCAGTCAACACCTTTGATTCTTCTAAGAAAATCAAACTTGCGACTTATGCCAGCCGCTGTATCGAGAATGAAATACTAATGTATTTGCGCCGCTATAGCAAAATCCGCTCTGAAGTCAGCTTCGATGAACCACTCAATATTGATTGGGATGGCAATGAACTGCTTTTATCTGATATTTTGGGGACAGATAACGATATTATCTATAAATCATTAGAAGGAGAACTGGAACGCAAATTACTATACGCATCTGTAGGTAAACTGACCCAAAGAGAAAAAATTATCATGCAGACTCGTTTTGGACTATTCGGCCAGGAAGAAAAAACACAAAAAGAAGTAGCAGATATGCTAGGAATATCACAATCTTATATTTCTAGGCTGGAAAAAAGGATTATCCGCAAATTACAAAAGGATATTCTCAAAGCTGAGTAATAAGGATATATGTATATTGATAACAAAGATGAAGCTTGCCCAGAGATATTGCTCTATGATATAATTTTTTAATGTCTTTGGGGATAACAAAGGTCAGACGCCATAGCCTCAAGGCTACCAGCGTCTGACCTTAATGCATTATCCTTTTTATACAACAAAGACCCTACGCTTCTTCAACATGGCGTCTTCTGCGGAACAGCAGGGTGAGAGCCCAGATACCCGAGAGACCAACGATTGCGTAGATAATACGGCTTACAGCTGTGAGCTGACCGCCAAAAATAGCTGCAACTAAGTCAAACTGGAAAAAGCCAATCAACCCCCAGTTCAATGCACCAATGATGATCAATGCCAGAATAAATTTATCCCAACCTGTCATTTTAGTCATAAATAAGCCTCCTATTGATTATCAAGATTTTGCTTGAACTGTTGTTATTATTATCATTAATTGGGAAATTATACATAAAAAAAGATAAATATATGGGCTCCAGATATATCTGGGTCATCATATTAAAATGAGGTCAAGGATGAACATTTTTGCAATCTCAGATCTTCATCTTTCTTTAGCGGCCCCTTTTAACAAAGAGGCTCCTGATCTAACGCCATTGTACAAACCCATGAACGTCTTTGGCGCCAGATGGGATGACGCATTAAGCCGTCTGACTAGTAATTGGCAGGAAAAAGTTACCGCGCAGGATGTTGTTTTAATACCTGGGGATATTTCTTGGGCTATGACTGTGGATGAAGCTAAATTTGATTTTGATTTCCTATCTGCCCTGCCAGGGAAAAAAATCATCAGCCGCGGCAATCACGACTACTGGTGGAATGGCATCGGCAAACTGCGTACTGCGTTGCCACCTAGCATTTATCCCCTACAACATGATGCAACCGAAGTTGGTGACTTTGCCGTTTGTGCCACCAGAGGCTGGACTATTCCCGGTCGCAATGATTTTAAGGAAAGCGAAGATCGCAAAATCTATGACCGTGAGCTATTACGTTTAGGTTTTGCTCTGGAAGCTGCCGCTAAGTTATCCAAACCAATCATCGTTATGCTGCATTACCCCCCTTTTTATCATCCACAAGCTGGCAGCGGTTTTTTAGATCTGTTGCGCCAATATCCAGTACAGCATTGTATTTATGGACACCTGCATGGTGATAAATCATCTGCCTTTGAAGGAACGGTTTACGGCATATCTTTTACTAATATGAGTATGGATAGAATAGGTTTTTGTCCTAAACTAATAGCCAACTGTAGCTAAAGCATGATGATAGAAAAAGACTGACCATAACACCCAAAGCTATGGTACGCTCAACATAACTAGATAAATGGGCAGGAAATAGAAGGATAAAAGAGAATTTTTATATATTTGGTAAACGCTTAAGGAGGTACAGTTTTATGCGTTTGGTTACTGCAGAAGAAATGCGTCTAGCAGATAGTTCTGCTATCAATGAATATGGAATCCCTGGTGCGGTCCTGATGGAAAACGCTGGTCAGGCTCTAGCCAGACAGGCAGAAAAAATGCTTGGCACTCTAGCTGGCAAAAAAATAGCCATTTTTTGCGGTGGTGGCAACAATGGTGGTGATGGCCTAGTCGCTGCTCGCCATCTTTATAATCGCGGCTGCGAAGTTAGATTATATTTTTTAGCAGATCCAGAAGTATTCCGTGGTGATGCACTACTCAATTATAATATTATTACCAATATGGGTATTACCGGTTTCCAGCTTCTGGAAGGAAATCGGCTTAATGTAGCCAGAATGGCTCTATGGAGCTCTGATCTGGCAATTGATGCCATTTTTGGCACTGGCATGAGGGATAATGTTCAGGATATTGCACTGGAAGTAATCAATATGCTCAATGAAAGCAATACTCCGGTGATCGCCTGTGATATTCCATCTGGGCTTTCGGCATCTACCGGACAACCATTAGGAGCAGCAGTTAAAGCCGCTGCCACTGTTACTTTTGGTTTCTGCAAAATGGGGCTGGTGCTACCAGCTGCACGGCAATTTGTTGGTGAGCTGATAGTAGCTGATATCTCTTTACCTATGCAGGTAGAAGAAAACCTTGGTAGCAGGCGTGAGCTGATCGATGAAGAGTTTTGCAGACGCTGGTTGGCACCTAGAGAGCTTGAAGCTTATAAAGGTGATTTTGGTCATGTTGGCGTCTTCGCTGGTTCCAAAGAGATGCCTGGGGCTGCGATTTTGGCAGCTAAAGGAGCTTTAAAAATGGGGGCTGGCAAACTGACTGCGGCGCTGCCATCAGCAGCCAGGGCCTCTTTTACCGCCCAACTGCCAGAAGCCATGATTATGGATACCACTGATAATGAAATCGGCAGTGTAGATGCTGATAATATTGATAAAATGTCTTCTTTCCCTGCAGACGCTTGGGTGATTGGTCCTGGTTTAGGCCGAGATGAAAAGACTCTGCAAATGATCCGTGAATTTTTGCCTCAGCTAACCGTACCAGCAGTACTTGATGCTGACGCCTTGTTCGCAGTCTGCGGATATCTACGTTTGTTGAAAAAATCAAATGTACCGCTGGTCATCACTCCCCATCCTGGTGAGATGGCCAAACTATTGGGAGTCAATATCTCTGACGTCCAAAGCAACAGGGTTACTGTAGCCGAAAGCTTTGCTAAACAAACTGATGTTGTTGTAGTCCTTAAAGGTGCTGGCACCGTTATAGCTACTCCAGAAGGGCGCATCTTTATCAATAACACTGGTAATCCGGGTATGGCGACTGGTGGTTCTGGTGATGTCTTAGCAGGAATGATCGCTACTTTGCTCGCCCAAGGAATGGTACCTGCAGTTGCTGCTGCCTGCGCGGTATGGATCCACGGAAAAGCAGGCGATATCGCTACTAGCCAAAGTGGTATTGCCGGTTTATTAGCTGGCGATATTGCAGCAGCTGTTCCAGCAGCGCTGAATGCTATCAACCGTTAATGAAAGACATATTAATGATGCGGCAATCCCAAGATTTATTTTCCCGGCATCACTTTTAGCCATATAGCCACAACCGGGCGGCTTTATAACCGCCCGTGTTTTATTAAAGTTCTAACATAGGAGGCAATATGCACAAAGATAAACTGCCCCTTCGTGGAGCTTGGATAGAGATAGATCTTGATCAACTACAGCACAATTTACATAGCATCAGGCAGTTGACCGGCTCTAAAACCCTGCTGATGCCAGTAGTCAAGGCCGATGCTTATGGCCATGGTTGTGTCCGTTGTGCACCAGCACTGGTGGAAGCCGGTGCAGACCGCTTCGCAGTAGCGACTTTGGAAGAAGGTGTGCAATTGCGGGAAACCGGTGTTACCACACCGATACATTGTTTGGGTTATTTACCTCCCCGTCAATATCCTGCAGCACTAGAATATGATATCATTTTTACTGTCTATGAACTATCTCAGGCCGTTGATATTTCTGCTGCAGCAGTTAAATCAGGCCGTGATGCAACGGTTCATATCAAAGTAGATACCGGTTTCACTAGGCTGGGTTTTCCAGTCAGTGAACAAGCAGCAGAACAAATAGCAACCATTAGTCAACTGCCAGGACTTAGATTAGAAGGGGTCTTCAGCCATTTTGCTGCTGCAGATTTTGCTGATAAAAGCTTTAGTGAATATCAGGATCAAAATTTCCGCACCTTTCTCAAATTATGCGGACAAAAAGGAGTTAACTTCCCTATACGCCATATAGCTAATTCAGCGGCTATTTTGGATATGCCCCAGTACAACTATGAATTGTCACGGCCAGGGATCATCCTTTATGGGTGCCGCCCCTCGCCGGAAGTTAAATATCCACCGAATCTGTCTCCGGTCATGTCCGTGAAGGCTGAGATTGCCCGACTGATGACTGTGCCTGCTGATACTTTCGTCGGTTATGGCTGCACTTGGCAAGCAACTAGAGAAAGCACTATCGCCACTATTCCCCTTGGTTATGCCGATGGATTCTCAAGGCTATTTAGCAACAATGGATATGTTTTGGTAAATGGACAACGGGCACCTATCGTTGGCAGGGTCTGCATGGATCATATCATGATTGATGTAACAGATATCAGGCCATCAACGCCCTTACATGAAGGAAGTATTGTCACCATTTTAGGAACAGATGGAAAAGATAGCATCACAGCAGATGAACTAGCAGAAAAAATGGGGACAATAAATTATGAGGTGTTATGCCTTCTCGGAACACGTTTACCTAAAGTTTATTTGCAAAACCGATAAGACGAAATCAAGAAGGAGTGCGTGATAATGAAGGTAGCAATAGGCTGTGATCATGCTGCTTATGAGGCAAAAGAAGAAATCAAACAATATCTGCTGGACAAGGGCTTCTCTGTAGAGGATAAAGGTTGCTTTTCTACTGAAAGCGTTCATTATCCAATCTATGGTAAAGCTGTGGCTGAAGCGGTAGTTAATGGCGAAGTTGACCGGGGTGTTTTAATCTGTGGTACAGGCATCGGCATGAGCATTGTGGCCAATAAATTTCCTGGCATCCGTGCAGCCTTATGTCACAATGACTTTACCGCTGAAGCTAGCCGCGAACATAATGATGCCAATATCCTGGTGATGGGTGCCAGGGTGATCCCTATCTCACAAATGAAAAGCATTGTAGATATCTGGTTTAACACTGATTTCGGCGGTGGACGCCATCAGACAAGACTTGATATGATAAAGAAAATCGAAGAACGGAGGTAGCCTATATGCGCCAAAGCTGGGATGATTATTTTATGAGTATTGCTCATCTGGTCAAAAGCCGTTCCACATGTATCCGAAGACAAGTTGGAGCAGTGGCAGTCTCTAAAGAGCACCGGATTCTAGGCACTGGATATAATGGTCCACTGCCGGGAGTAAAACATTGCACAGAAACAGGATGCCTGCGTGAGCAGCTGGGTATTCCCAGCGGACAAAGGCAGGAAATGTGCCGTGCTCAGCATGCAGAAGCCAATATCTGCAATTTTGCTGCCCGGTATGGCACTCCGCTAGAAGGTGCTACTATTTATGTAACAGACAGGCCTTGCACCACCTGTGTAAAAGCAATGGTTACCTCGGGAATAGTGCGCGTAATTTATGACGGCGACTATCCTGACGATCTGGCCTGTACGCTTGCAGAAGAAGCTGGCATGGAATTAATCAAGCTTAGTGATCTAAAATAATTATTGCAAAGGGAGAAGTTATGAAAACACTCTCTGTTTTTGGTACCCGTCCTGAAGCGATCAAGATGGCTCCTCTGCTGCAATCTCTCAATCAGCAGCCACAAATACAAAGTATTGTTGCCGTAACTGCTCAGCACCGTGAAATGCTTGACCAGGTGCTGCAGTTATTCGATATCCATCCTGATTATGATCTCAATTTAATGAAGCATGGACAAACCCTCGAGGATATTACAGCCGCAGTATTACAGGGGTTAGCTCCGATTATGGAAGCTGAAAAGCCTGATTTGGTGCTTGTTCACGGAGACACTACTACCACTATGGCGGCATCGTTGTCAGCATATTATCACCATATTCCTTGCGGGCATGTAGAAGCCGGCCTCAGAAGTGGCGATAAATATGCACCATATCCCGAAGAAATCAACCGCCGGATTACGGGAGTACTGGCTGATATCCATTTTGCCCCAACCCCTTTGGCTGCAAAAAATTTAAAGACAGAAGGAGTCGCAGAGCAAAATATTTTTATCACCGGTAATACTGTGATCGACGCTTTATTACAGGCTACCAATAAACCCTGCTCATTAGAAGGTCTGGGGTTAGATGATGTAGATTGGGAAAAAAGGGTTATTCTCCTCACCTGCCATCGCCGGGAAAACTGGGGCAATCCCATGAAAGAAATCTTTACTGCCCTTAATGATATTCTCTGCCACAATAAAGATGTGGAAATCGTTTTTCCTCTACATAAAAATCCCAAAGTAAGGGAAATAGCCTACGCTAGTTTTGGCAATAATAAACAAATTCACTTTTGTGAACCATTGGATTATCTACCGTTTAGTCACGTTATGAAACGATCCTCTTTGATTATCACTGATAGCGGGGGGTTACAGGAAGAAGCTCCATCTTTAGGCAAACCGGTCTTAGTATTGCGCACCGTTACCGAACGGCCTGAGGCTATTGAAGCAGGAACAGCTATGTTAGCAGGTAATAATTACCAAACTGTTTATGAGACAACAGCACTCCTTTTGAATGATAAAAACACCTACAATCAAATGGCTCATGCCATCAATCCTTACGGCGACGGACATGCGGCAGAAAGAATATCCAAGGCTATTCTTACGATATACGCTAAGTAAGCTATCCTAAAAACATTTAGACAACTGGAATAATAAAATAAAAAGGAATATTCAATTCCAAGACGAAATCTAGGGTGAGGTCAGTGACCAAGAAAGATAATCATCAGCAAATTGATTCACCACCAAATAAGGTTTGGCAAATTTGTCTGAGCTTTGGCCTCACTATTGGCATCTCAGTATATATACTGGGTTTTTTGCTAGGTGCCTGGTTGGATGATAAGCTGGGAACAGGTCCACTTTTTACCATAATTGGTGCGCTAATAGCCATAGCTTCATCCTTCTATCGGCTTATTCATGATTTCATGATACTGGACCGATGGGAAAAAGAACATAAGGGGAAATAACATTGGATTATGTAATCGCTGCTGTCGCTGGTTTAGCTTTTGGCGCTCTTTGCGCATGGCTAAAATATATTTTCATCTGGCGACCGTTTGTCCTAGGAAAGAAAGAATTTACTGCTCAAAAACTGACTGTGCCGCAAATAATATCAATGGCCATTAATGTAGTTGTTTTGTTAGCAGTTTATTTTTTGCGCAATATATGGCCATATTCTTTTGAGATAACGATTGTTTGCACTGCAGTCGCGCTTTCGATAACAGGCAGGCTATATCAAATGCATGATTACAAAAAAATAAATGCCCCGCATAATACGGACAATAATACTTAATTTGTACTATATTATTCTTTAAAAAAACAATTTTTTATGATAATCTTTTCGACTTGACATAATAAGTTTCCGGTGCTAACATAGGAACTGTACGTAATTTATCAGGGCAAGGAGATGACACTGTGGAAGGTCATGGAGAAGCTCTTTTTTATATTGGACCAATAGGAATTACCAGCGCAATGGTCACCATGGTTGCCATTACGATAGCCCTAGTATTGGTCTCGTACTTTGCTACTAGACATATGAAAGTCCGGCCAAGAGGACTACAGAACTTTATGGAAAAATGCGTAGAGATGCTGCGCAATTTTATTGGTGATATGCTGGACAAAAAATATGTCAACAGATATTTGCCATTTTTAGGAACTCTTTTTATTTTCATCCTAATTTCCAACTATTCCGGTCTGTTACCTTTTGCTGGTAGATTGCCAGGCTTGGCTGCACCGACCTCAGTGATCAATGTTACCGCTGCCTTGGCTGTATGCACCTTCTGTGTTACTCACTACTCAGGCATCAAGCAGCATGGCGGTAAATACATCAATCATTTTACCAAACCTTTCCTTTTTATGTTTCCACTGCTGTTAATCGATGAGTTCATCAGGCCGTTATCGCTGACTTTACGTCTTTATGGTAATATCTTTGGCGAAGAAACTGTTATCAGCAATATCTTCAATCTAGTGCCATTAGGCGTCCCCATCATCATGCAGGCTTTATCGTTACTGATGGGCTTTATTCAAGCAATGGTTTTCGTTCTACTCTCCAGCATCTATATCAATGGCGCTTTAGGAGAAGGCCATTAAGCGACATACACATCAACTAGGTTATATTGTTTTTATTATAAAATATAGAGATTACCAATTTATCAGTTTCTGAAAGGAGGTCATATTATAATGACTGCTGGTTTAATCGCGATAGCTGCCGCAATCGCTATTGCAATTTCAACAATAGGCCCAGGTCTTGGCCAGGGGAAAGCTGCGGCAAAAGCAATGGAGGCAATAGCACGTCAGCCAGAAGCTAGTGGTACTATTCGTACTTCTTTGATTCTTGCTCTTGCATTCATGGAGTCTCTCACCATTTATGGTTTGCTTATTGCTATCATGCTCGTGGGTCAAGTCTAATTACCTACTGCCCGGGGAGACATCATGTTATCCCCGGGCAGATATTGTAGGGAGGAAAAGAGACCTATGGAAATACTGGGACTCAATTTATGGGAATTTATCTTTGCTATTGTCAACTTCGTTGTTTTGGTATTGCTGCTAAAGAAATTCCTCTTTAAGCCAATTACCAAAATGCTTGACGATCGTAAAGCTGCGATTGATGAAGCTCTCGATGCCGCTGATCAAGCCCGTCTCGAGGTAGCCTCTACTGAGGAAAAAATCCGCGAGCAAATTGCTGCTGCCCGTGCAGAGGCTGATGGCATTATAGCTGATGCTAAGAAACGCGGTGAAGCAATAAGAGCTGAAATCATTGAAAACGCTAAAAAGGATGCCAAAGAGATTACCGAGTCTGCTTCCGCACAGATTGAAGAAGAAAAGAAACAGGCTATTGTTGATCTTAAAAATCAGATCGCTGACATGGTGGTATTGGCTACTGAAAAAGTTTTGGCTGACGGATTAACCTCTGAGCAAGAAAACACTTTGATGAATAAATACATTCAAGAAGTAGGTCGTATCCAATGAAAAAAGGCGCATTAGCGATAAGATACGCGCAGGCACTCTTTGATGCTGCCGAAGAACAAGGAGTAACTGCGGAAATATATGATGAATTGAATGTCTTATCTTCTGAATTGGAATCCAATAGCGGCTTCCGTCAATTAATTATGGATAGAAGTCTTGGCGCCCAACGTAAAAAGGATTTTATCAACTCTACTTTGGGCGATCATATTTCTTCTCTTACTCGCAATTTTTTCTACATTATTTTTGATAAAAACAGGGAATATCTTATCCCTGAAGCAACTGCCGCATTAAATGATTTATGGCAAGATAAACAAGGCATAATGCCGGCGCAGCTGATTACCGCTAAAGCGATTAATCCTGAATTAGAAACACAATTGGTAGCAGCATTAAAAAAGGCGTTTGCCAAAGAAGTTGTTTTTGAACACGAAGTAGACCCTTCCCTTTTAGGTGGAGCGATAGTCAACATCGATGATTTAACTATCGATGGCTCTTTGAAAGGCAGACTACACCATATGCGGGAAGCACTGACCAAGTAAACGATGGCGGCCAGGGGCTGCAATATTATAGCATCAACTATTTTTATTATTAGGTATGGTTTTTCACATTGATCTTATTGCTTATCCCCTACTACAAAAGGGTCAGCGGCAATAATAAATGAGGTGACAAGATGAGCATCAAACCGGAAGAAATCAGTGCACTGTTAAAGCAGCAGATTGAAAACTACCAATCCAATGCTGATATCTATGAAACAGGCACGGTCATCCAGGTCGGCGATGGTATTGCCCATATTTATGGTCTAACCAATGCCATGAGTAGTGAGCTGCTGGAGTTCCCCAACGGCACGCTGGGAATGGCGCTCAACCTGAATGAGGACAGTATTGGTTGCGTTATTCTTGGTGAATCAACTGATATTCACGAAGGAGATATCGTTAAAAGAACTGGCCGCATCGTCACCGTTCCAGTGGGGAAAAATCTCCTGGGACGGGTGGTCAATCCTTTAGGGGTTCCTCTTGATAACAAGGGTGATATTGAACCGGAAGGATACCGAAATATTGAAGAAAATGCGCCAGCTATCATCGCCAGACAGGGAGTTAATACTCCTCTTCAAACAGGAATAAAATCTATTGACTCCATGGTGCCTATCGGTAGAGGGCAACGTGAATTGATCATTGGTGACCGCCAGACAGGTAAAACAGCCTTGGCTATTGATACTATTATTAATCAAAAAGGCCAGGATGTTATCTGCATCTATGTGGCTATTGGGCAAAAAGCTAGTACTGTAGCCTCAGTTGTTCAGAAACTGAAAGAATTTGGCGCGATGGACTACTCTATCGTTGTTGCTGCCTTTGCTTCTGAACCAGCACCGATGCTATATATTGCTCCATATGCCGGTGCAGCTATGGGTGAACACTTCATGTACCAAGGCAAAGATGTTTTGATTATTTATGATGATCTTACTAAGCAGGCTGCTGCTTACCGTGAACTGTCTTTGCTGCTTCGCCGTCCACCGGGACGTGAGGCTTATCCTGGTGATATTTTCTATCTCCATAGCCGTCTTCTGGAACGTGCAGCTCGTCTTTCCGATGAGATAGGCGGTGGATCAATGACTGCCCTGCCAATTATTGAAACGCAGGCTGGCGATATCTCTGCCTATATTCCAACCAATGTTATTTCTATTACCGACGGCCAGATATTCTTAGAATCAGATCTTTTCAACTCTGGTTTCCGTCCAGCTATTAATATTGGTCTTTCGGTTTCAAGGGTTGGCGGTAGTGCTCAGATTAAGGCCATGAAACAGGTCTCTGGTTCTCTGCGTATTGATTTAGCCCAGTACAGAGAGTTGGCAGCCTTCTCGCAATTTGGTTCTGATTTAGATCAGGCTACCAAGAATACCTTGGACCGCGGTGCTAAAATGATGGAAATCCTTAAGCAAGGACAATACTCTCCTATGCCAGTCGAAGAAGAGGTCGCAGTATTATTCTTTGCTACCAAAAATTATGCTAAGGATATCGATATTCATGAAGTGGCAGCTAAGGGTAATGAATTAATAACCTTCCTGAAAGATTTCTATCCTAATGTTCTGGCCAAAATCAGAGAAGAAAAACAGCTCTCTGATGAATTGACCGCTCAACTAGATGAAGCAATAAAGGCTTTTCTCTCTAAATAAGTGCATTTTAATTAGTATTATCCTAAGGATGTGATTTGATGGCCAGTGCCCGTGATATTAAACGGCGGATTAAAAGCGTAAAATCGACACAACAGATCACCAAGGCTATGAAAATGGTCTCGGCTTCTAAACTACGCAAATCACAGTCCACAGTGCAGTCTATCCGTCCCTTTGCCCATAAAATAGAAGATGTTATCCTTAGTGTTAGCAGCGCAGAGTCTGAGCATGCCTTTCTTAGAAACCGTGATAAGGTTACGCGAGTTTGCTATTTGGTCATTGGTTCTGATAGAGGTTTATGCGGTGGATTCAACAGCAATTTGCACCGTTTTCTTGATCACATTCTAGCTGCTGAAACACATGATTACGATATTGCGGTGATCGGCCGTAAGGTAAAAGACCACTGTGCTAGAATGGGTTATCCGGTATCGTTTAATTATACCTGTATTGGTGATAATCCCGGGTTCTACCAGGCGCAGGAATTAGCAAGGATCATGCGGACCGCCTTTGAACGCGGAGACTATGATGAAATATACGTAGTCTACAGCGAATTTAAAAGTGCAATGTCGCAGACTCCCCGTGTTAAAAGATTGTTACCTGTGCAAAGACCTGAAAGAACAGAGGAGAATAGCCAGCTAAAAGATATAGATTATATTTTTGAACCAGATAGAAACCAAATTTTAGATACTATTCTACCCCAATATATTGACATCATGGTTTATAGTTCATTGCAAGAGGCAAAAGCTTCAGAGCATGGAGCTCGTATGACCACTATGAGCAGTGCTACCGACAACGCTTCTGATATGATCAGCAAACTGACTCTTTCGCTTAACAGGGCCAGACAGGCTGCTATCACTACAGAGATATCAGAAATTGTCGGCGGAGCCGCTGCGCTGTCTTAAAATATTATGGCGGCTTGAAGTAGTCTAGCCTTTTTGAGGAGGATTTTTGATATGGCAACCGGCAAGATCAGACAAGTCATCGGAGCAGTTGTTGACGTAGAATTTCCCAGCGGACAATTGCCCAATATCTACAATGCAATCGAGGTAACCAAAAATAATACAGATAAAGCGCAGACCTTGATTATGGAGGCAATGCAGCATCTGGGTAATAATTGCGTTAGATGTGTTGCGCTATCCTCTACAGATGGTCTCCAGCGAGGCATGGATGCCGTAGATACTGGTTCGCCGATCAAGGTACCAGTTGGCCGTGCTACTCTCAGCCGGATGATGGATGTAGTTGGTCATCCAATTGATGGTAAAGGGGATATTGTTACTGATGAATATCTGCCAATTCACCGTCCTGCACCAACCTTCTCTGATCTTGTACCTTCAACAGAAATTCTTGAAACCGGTATTAAAGTTGTTGACTTGTTAGCACCATATACCAAAGGTGGTAAGGTTGGCCTTTTCGGTGGCGCCGGCGTGGGCAAAACTGTTTTGATTATGGAGCTTATCCGTAATATCGCTTATGAACATGGTGGTTTCTCTGTATTCACCGGTGTTGGTGAGCGTAGCCGTGAGGGTAATGACTTATGGCATGAAATGACTGATTCCGGCGTTATTGACAAAACAGCCATGGTCTTTGGCCAGATGAATGAACCGCCTGGAGCACGTCTCCGCGTTGGTTTAACAGGATTAACTATTGCCGAATCTTTCCGTGACAATGAAGGGCAAGATGTTCTGCTCTTTATCGATAATATCTTCCGTTTCACTCAGGCTGGTTCCGAGGTGTCTGCCCTCTTAGGCCGTATTCCTTCAGCAGTTGGTTATCAGCCTACTCTGGCTACTGAGATGGGTGCCCTGCAGGAACGTATTACCTCTACATCTAAAGGATCTATTACCTCCGTTCAGGCTATTTATGTTCCAGCAGATGACTTGACTGACCCAGCTCCGGCAACTACATTTGCTCACCTAGATGCAACTACAGTCCTAAGCCGTTCTATCGTTGACCTTGGTATTTACCCAGCAGTCGATCCACTTGAGTCATCTTCGCGTGCACTTGATCCCCGTCTGATCGGTGAGGAGCATTATGAAGTAGCCCGCTCAGTACAAAGTATTCTCCAGCATTACAAAGAATTGCAGGATATCATCGCCATTCTAGGTATGGATGAATTAGGTGATGAAGATAAAATCATCGTTGCTAGAGCTCGTAAGATTCAGCGTTTTCTGTCACAGCCATTCCATGTTGCAGAAAACTTCACCGGGATACCAGGTAAGTATGTCCCGCTCAAAGATACTATTAGAAGCTTCAAGGATTTGGTTGCTGGTAAATATGATGATTTGCCAGAACAAGCTTTCTTTAATGTTGGCTCTATCGAAGAAGCAGTAGAAAAAGCCAAAACTTTAGTCTAAGAACTTAACGTGCTATTGATGAGGAGATAACCATGGCAGATTTAATCAGATTGGAGGTAGTAACGCCGGAAAAAGAAGTGTTTTCCACAATGGTGGAAAGCTTTGTCTTCCCCAGTGTGATGGGTAATACTGGCGTGCTCTACAATCATGCTCCCCTGCTAACAGTATTAGAACCAGGAGTCATTACTTATAAAAAAGACAATACAGAAGGCAAACTTGCAGTAAGTAATGGCTTTTTGGAACTCAAAAATAATGTAGCAGAAATATTAGTCAGTAGTGCGGAACTTCCTGAAGAAATAGATACGGCACGTGCAGAAGCAGCTGCTGAGCGTGCTAGAGAAAGACTGCATGATAAATCTAAAGATATTGATCATGCACGTGCAGAAGCAGCTTTAAAACGGGCATTGGCCAGACTCAAAGCTGTGCAATAGCATAAAATAATAAAGAATTCTAATAAAATAAAAGACCAGAGAAATCTGGTCTTTTATTTTGACTTTACCACTGTCAATATCATAACTCTTCTGTATGAGAAAACGAGCTTCTGCTTTTTTTGGTCCAGCAATAATACACAATAAATGAGGCAATGATAAACAATAGCATAATAGCGAACATCTGAGAGTAATCAAAATACCACAACAAATAACCGGCTATTACCCCACCTAAGCCAATGCCACAATCAAAAGCGCAGAGAAAAGTAGACGATGCTGCCCCACGCTTATTTTCCGGTGATAATCTTACTGCCAAAGTTTGCATAGTTGGGGACATCATACCAAAGCCAATGCCAAAACATAAAGCTGAAATAATAAAACCAACTATCCCTGGAGCAAAAGCTAATAAAGCCAAAGATATCAACTGAGCTACTACACTAACAATTACAATTGGTCTCTCCCCTACTTTATCCACTGTTCTTCCTGATAAACCACGCGTCAAAACAGTGGTAACAGCCATTAGGGTAAAAAAGATCCCTCCATTGGCAATATTGATCTCTACTGCATATAAAGCGATAAAAGTAGAAATCGCACCATAAGGAATAAGGAAAAGGAACATTGTCAAGGAAGCAGGTAGGGCATTCTTATCTATTAACACTAGCTTTCTCGAGGAAAGATCTGTCTGCAACTTCGTAACAATAAAAAGGCTTTTTCTTTTACTGATAATTATCAATAAAGATAATAGGGCAAATCCAGCAGAAAAACCAAATAAGACATTATAGCCACTGCTATTCAATAAATAAAGCCCCAAAACAGGGCCAACCGCCATTGAGATAGCAGACCCAGTGCCAAAGATCCCCATCCCCTCACCAAAACGACTATGTGGGATAATATCACAAGCTAACGTACTCACTGATGTTGAAGCAAAAGACCATACGACGCCGTGTATTACTCTTACAATGACCGCAATAATCAATAGTTTTATTATAGGATACGCTAATGGCAGCAAAAGCATACCGATGATACCGCAAAGTAAAACCGCTACACGTCCTTTATGATCTAAAATCCATCCAGCAATAGGACGTACTAACACCGATGCGATAGCAAATAGTCCAGCAGTCAGGCCAGCAATAGCTTCATCTCCACCTAAAAAGTTGATATAAAAAGGAAAGGTGGAAATGAGCATATGGAAACTGAGAAACATCAGTAAATTGATAATAGTAATACTGATAAATTCAGCTGTCCATAATTTAGTGCCAGTAGAGTGCATTTAAAACTACCCACCTGCATTTAATTTCTTTTGTTGTGCAGCCTGATAAACCTTAAAAGCCGATGGTGATTTACGTCCCCAAATAACATAATAAAGCAATGCCAAAATTTCAAAAACTCCTAAAATACCAAACATAGCTCTATATCCAGCGCTCTCTACTAAGATACCGCCTAAAATGCCGCCAATAGCCCAAGCAACATCCCAGGAACAGAGAAATGTAGAAGACGCTGATCCTCTTCTCTCCGGGGGCACAATACGTACAGCCATAGTCTGCATAGCCGGAATACATAAACCTAAGCCCAGCCCCATCAAACATGCTGAAATACAAAAGAGCAATTGGGTTTTGCCAAAAACCAATAAGATAATATTAATAGCAAAACAAACTACACTCATATAAACCATTGGGCCTTCACCCTTGGTGTCGGCAATCTTACCGGCAAAAATTCTGCTTACGCCAGTAAATATTGCCTGAAGCGTAAAGAAAAGGCCACCACTGCCCAAACCTTCAATTGAAGCATAAAGAGCGATAAAAGAATAAATCGCCCCACTGGGTACAGCTGCAAGGAAAATGAAGATAGCAGCAGGAATAGCATCCTTATTAAAAAGGTGCAGTATTTTAGAAAATATAGACCTATTAGAATCAATTTTTTTCTTAGTTGGCAAGGGAGAAAACTTCAATCTAGTTAAAAGCAATAAAACGACTATCGCAACAGCAGCACAAGAGATAAATAAAATATTAAAACCGCATTTTTCCATAATCAAGAGCCCTAAAGCAGGAGCAATCGCCGTAGCCAGTGAGTTGGTTAAACCAAAAAAACCCATTCCCTCACCAAAACGCTTACGGGGAATAATATCACAGGCATTAGTATTCGAAGATGTAGAAGCAGTTGACCAACAAATGCCGCTCATACAGCGAAGAAGAATTGTCATCCCTAAAATAGGAAAAACCATATAAAAAAACGGGATAATAATCAAGCCGATAACGGCAATAAAAAAAATCAGCTTGCGACTGATATTATCAAGAACCCATCCGGCTATTGGACGCATTATCAATGAGCAGATTGCACATAATCCAGCTGTCAAGCCAACAACAAAATTATCACCGCCCAATTCAATGACATAAAAAGAAAACGAACCATCCAACATTTTACCTGTGGCTGAAACCAGCAGGTTAATCAGGGCGATCAAGACAAAGTTTCTTGTCCATAATTGGCTACTATCAGACTGTAATATTGTCTCATCTGTTCTACTCTCGTACTTAGTCTTTTGATGCCATAAGTGATTGAAATTTGATAAATGCATGTCGCCTTACCATCTCCCCGGTAAAATAGGTAATATTAAAACGCCTTCAGGCGTATTGATACCTCTATTGTCGCTAACAAAAGAGGTATTGTTGTATTATATAATGAAACGTAAAAAATGTCAAAGAAAGAGTGGCCCAATGCTTGACAACATCAGGCCACCTCTACTCATTTTTATTATTTATCCTCAAAAAGACCTTGGCGGTTTGCCTTCAGATATTGGGAACAGAATTTATCCTGCCCTACCAACATCCGGGAGGCCCAATAACATCCCATCAAAGAGCGATCAGTCGGATCCAGAATAAAGCTATCCATGCCAGCTCCGATGGTCTGCGCTAAGAAATAGCGGTTAACTAATTTACGGTTAGGCAAGCCAAAGCTGATATTGGAAAGTCCGCAGATGAAATGGACTTCTGGATAATCAGTATGTAAGCGGCGAACCGTCTCCAGCAAAACTAATCCGCCGTTCTGGGAAACAGATACTGGTTCCACCAGAGGATCAATATAAATATTATCTGCCGGGATACCAGCTTTGACCAAATTCTCAATCAACTGAGCGCCAATAGTATAACGTTCCTCTGCTGTTTTAGGTACTGCCTTTCCATCTAAACAAAGAGCGATCAGTTTAGCGCCAAATTCTAGCGCTAACGGGAGAATATCATTGTATCTCTTGGTTTCAGCACTGATAGAATTGATTACCGCTGGGCCCTTAAGCAAGGGCAACGCTGCTCTTAAGGCTGCTGGATTAGGGCTATCAAGACAAATTGGCGTATCAATCGATTCAGCAACTAATTTAGTCAACCATGTCAAGCGTTCTGGTTCATCTTTGACAAAGGTACCACAATTCAAATCGATAAAATCAGCACCAGCCTCGGCCTCAGATCTCACTATTGCCAATATAGCCTCTGCATCATAATTCTCCACCAGCGGTTTTATCGATTTACGGCTGGTATTTATTAATTCACCAATAATCATTATTTGCTTTCCTCCAATAATCTTCCGGCGAGTTCTACTGCTCCTTGAGCATCATCAGAATAGCCATCAGCCCCGATCTCTTCGGCATATTCCCCTGTTACCGGCGCGCCGCCAATAATTATCTTGACTTTATCGCGTAGGCCTGCTTCAGTAAAAGCTTCAATGGTATGATCCATATTTTCCATCGTGGTGGTCAGCAATGCCGAAAGAGCAACTATATCTGCATTATATTCTTGAGCTGCTGCGACAAACTCATCCGGAGCAACATTATTACCAAGGTCATGCACTGTATAGCCATTACTATAAAGGAGCAATGCTACTAAATTCTTGCCGATATCGTGAATATCTCCCTCGACAGTACCGATAACAATAGCACCCCGTGAACCAGAGCCGGCTGGCATATGTGGCTTAAGAGTATTGATAACTTCAGTAACTGCCTGGGCGGCCATCATCATCTCTGGGATAAAAATTTCCTCTTCTTTGTATAGGCGGCCGATCTCTTCCATAGCAGTAATGAGGCCTTGGTTAATAATATCGATCGGCGGAACTCCTTGGGCCAATAAAGTCTTAGCCTCCTCCAAGGCTTTATCTTCGTCGCCTTCAATAATAGCGTCATAAATTTTTTGATATTCGTTCATTAGTCTTTATACATCCTTACAGTTTTAGTGTCGCTATAGCCTGACGAGCTAACTCATCACAACGCTCATTATATTTATCACCTGCGTGTCCTTTAACCTTCAGCCAGCTTACCTGGTGGGTCTTACTAGCGGTTAAAAGAGCCTTCCAAAGATCCTGATTTTCCACTGGTTGTTTTTTAGCATTGCGCCAGCCATTACGCTGCCAATTATCCAACCAATGCTGGGTAAAGGCATTAATCAAATAGGCACTATCACTAAAAAGGAGCACCTCACATGGCTCTTTTAAAGCTTGCAGAGCTTGCAAGGCTGCTGTTAATTCCATTCGCTGGTTAGTGGTGGCCTTTTCTGCCCCAGAAAGCTCTTTTTCCTGTGTGCCGTAAATGAGTACTACTCCCCATCCGCCAGGACCGGGATTACCAGAGCATGCCCCATCAGTATATATAGTAACTTTTTTCCTAGTATTATACATTATAGAATAATATTTGTCTACTTTTTGCTTTTCCCCTGCCTAATCAATAAAATTTTCTTTCTAACCGCTCTTAATAGTGTTATAATAAATCTTACTTGGGAAATTATAGTATTATCACTTACTTGGATAAGGAAGCAAATGGAAACCAATAATTCACTCTACACTCTGCCTCATGATAATCCAGAGATCACGCCATTAATCTCTTTAGCAGCCAATATATCTGCTCAGGCTCAATGTGCCGAAAATTCTTTAGAGTCGATATTACAAATATTCGATAATTCTGCAGCAAATCTACCTGATGATAAAGAGCCTTTTAATAAATCAATAAACTTCTCTGCCGAATCAGTGCATTCAGCTATTGAGGCTGCACTAAAAGCACGCTTTGCTGAAGCAGAAGCGCTCTCCTCAGCCCTAGCCTGTGCAGAAAACATTTTGCAAAAACAACAAAATCATATACAAGTGCTGGAAAATGATATCCGCGCATTATATCGGCATGAAGAAATACTGCGTAATAATTTAGTTGACAGCAATGCCGCCAGCGCCTATGATCCAGATAATCCTGAGAGTCAAATATTGCTAGACACCTTGGAAAAAGCCCGCAACCGCACTCAGCAGCTAGAGCTATGCCAAAGTAAGGTAGCTGAAAACCAGGAGAATATCGAATACATCAAAGCACGGCAAATAGTCAATCAGACTAAAATAGATGATCTCCAGGATAAATGGGTAACTATCCAAGAAAAAATCAATATTACCCCTCAACCAAAGGAATCACCTGCTGAACAATCAACAATACAAGAAGAACAACAGCCACCCAAAAAAAGACGGTTTAGATCTAAGAAAGATACTACTATTGATAATACTGAAGATGAACCGCAGCCACAAAAGAAAAGATCTGTGGTTTGGGCCTATGTAAAGGTTCTATTGGTGGCACTATTGCTAGCTTTTGTTATCAGGGCCTATGTTTTCGATATCACTAAAGTAGAAGGCCTTTCTATGTACCCTACTTTAGCTGATAATGATAATTTGATCACTTCTAAGATAACCTATCTGTTAAATGAGCCAGAACGTGGTGATATTATCGTCTTTGATGCTCCAGATACCGCTGGTGAAGACTATGTCAAGAGAATTATTGGCCTACCCAATGAAGAAATCACTATTGAACGCGGCATGGTATATATCAACGGAGAATTATTAGATGAACCGTATCTGAATGGTGTTTATACTGAAGGAGATATTAAAATGGTCATCCCGGACGGTTTTTATTTTGTCATGGGGGACAACCGGGATATCAGCCGTGATAGCCGCATCAGTGATGTGGGAGTCATAAGCATCGATCAAATCCATGGTAAAGTGATCTTCAGAATTTTTCCTTTTGACAGGTTTGGCAGTGTCTACGAATAGCACAAAGCCAAAACATGCGTAAAAGGCAGCTCTAATAAGAGTCTGCCTTTTTTATTTTAACTAAAATGTTGGGATAAAAGTAACTTAAAAACCCCGATATTTCCATAGCCTAACACAAGAAGCGATAACTAAAAATAGAGCTAAACATAGTAAGCCTATTTCAAGAATTGGCAGGCGGCTAAAATCAATAAAATTCCCTATCACCCAAATGCTTATGCCAGCGATTAAAGCCAGGAGGTTATCACGCCAATAATGTCTAGGTCTAGCCGGTATCTCTTTATCTAAGCCGGACATTTGCCGTTGCTTATCTTTTTGCATATAGAAGGCCAGCCAATAGCCAAACCCGACCCAAATAATAAAGATAGCTATCAGTGGCAGCAAAAGCCAGATATTAGCAATAACACTGGTAGAGAAACAGATGCCCGCCACAATGATTAGCGGCAACAAGACAAAGACAATCGTGCTGCTGATGGCTAATTGTAGCTCCTGATCTTGGTATAGCCTTACTAATCCGCGAATGGCCAGGAAGCAACTAACTAAAGTTATGATCACTAAACCTGCTAATAAGAGTGGCATGTTATCACTTCTCTCTATATTCAGCTTAAGCGATACAGTTCTACTCTAAAGCATAAATATCCAAATAATAAATATTGCCATTAATATTATCAAAAGTTATCTCTTCAGCATTATTAATGTTGAGGATAAAATCGTTGAAACCTTGCATCTGCGCATTATGCAATTCTCCACCGATATTATAACTAAAACTTGATTCCGGCTGCAAAAGCTGTGGCAAGAGTACTCTAGCAACTAAAACCTGTTCTAAGCTAGTATCTATGCCGGCATCAACAGCAATATTTAGCAGCTCCAGAGCGTTCTCTCTGCCACACAAGGAGCAAACAACACTGGCTAAAACAGCATCCTGCGCGTCTAAGTCATCAGTCTGATAAAGCAAGTTATCTAACGCAGCAATAGCATCCTGTCTATCACCTGATACATACAATCCCCAAATGAGCCAGAGATATTCCTCAGTTGAAAGGTTCTCCGATGACAGCATAATTCTAATATCATTCAACACCGGGTTGCCATAAAGAGCCATCCCGGTAAGCGCCATGGCCTTCTCTGTCTGCAAGCTATGGTTCTCTAAAAAATTGTTATAATAAGCAACCAATGCATAATAATCGATATTATTGGGAGCTGCAGCTACTGCCTTGACACTTATTGGCAATGATGATGAACCATCTAGATCACCAATACCACCATCAGCTTTTTGATAAACACCCATATCGATATCTGGGATCAACATTCCTGAGAGGAAGTCACCACCATAATCCAGTAATAGTTGTCTAGCATGTGAAGCAGCTAAAGCATCAATAGCAGAATCGGTATACTGCATACTATTATTAGCATAATTAAATACTTGGTTGAAAAGCAAGGATAAAACCTCTAGCCTATCCTGAGAGCCAAAGATAGTTAAAATACTATTGGCATTCAAAACAGTATCATTTGTTAATTTTCCTATCTGATAAGCAACATCTGGTAGCTGAGGCATTTCCTGAACCGCATTATCTGTTAAGGGATCAGCAGGCTCCTCATCTTCACTACCCTGGCCAAATTCCAAAACAATACTGTCGGCTTGGATATTTTCTCCTACATTTAACGCCTGAACGATCAGCCGACAATCACCAGTGAATTCTGGTAAGGAGTATTGGCAAGTAGCTTGGCCTTCATTATCAGCCTGACAGGTAGTAAAGAAAAGGCTCTCACTCTCTGCTACACCAGCATAATTATCACTCAAAGCATTGTACTCAAAAACACTTGCCCAAGTATCAATGGTAGGTTTTTGTTCGCATTTAATGATAGTAACAGCGATATTGGCAGCTACGGGCTTACCATTATTATCCTTGACGGAAATGCTCAATGAGCCTGCTTCTCCAGAACGTTCTCCACTTAGGCTGCCGCTGATATCGATATCAAGCATATTGGCAGAGCAGTCACGCTGCAAAAGTTGAGGAGAAGAAGCATAATAATGGCCATCACGATAAGCCACACCCAGCAAATAACTATTCAACCGATTAGCAGGAGCAAAAACACTCTCATAAGAGGCTTCTTCCGCGGCAGTCGCGCTAATGCCACTATCATTTTCTTCAATGAACAAATATTCTTCTCCATCTATCTGTATAGTAGCGTGGAAGGTTTCACCAAGCTGATATGATTGCTTATCAAGGGTTAAATAGCTTGCAGTAGCCTCACCCGGAATCTCTGCCAGATCATCTTCCACCTCACCGATGATAAATTCCTGACTAATCAAAGTGTTACCGCTTTGTGATATTTCTAAGCGGTAATGACCATCCAGCAAAGTGGGCAGCAAAATAGTACCGGAAAATATGCCATTGCTGAGCTGGGCATAATCACGATAAACATAGGTATCGTAGGACTCCGCATAAATATACACCGATACCCGCTCATACTCTAAATCGGAGCCATCGCGAGGCTCCACCATGCCCCAATAATTCAGTGTATCTCCTGCTTGATATCTAGCCTGATCTAAATATAGATAACACCAATTAGTATTAACCTCATTGTTTATCTGCTGCTGCTGATAATAAGGCATCACCAATAGCAACTGATCATCAACGTGCAAAGAATAAACAGCATCTCCGGTGCGTTCTACTATTGCAATGCCATTATTACTGCTGCTGGAGACAACAAAGCCGGATTCATCAGTAATACTCACATCAACAGCTTGTCCGCTCTCAGCATCATGAATCCAAAATACCGTCCTGTTGCCATAGCTCTGAACATACGCAGATATATTAGAAACAGCAAAAAGCACATCCATACTCTGCCCGGCATAAGAACAACGCAGCAAATAATAACCATTTGATAAAGATTGGGGTAACGTCAAGGTAGCGCTATTAGCATTAATGTCTAATTCTACTTGATATTCATTTAATAGACTAGTATTAGACAAACTGGTTCCTTGTAAGTAGGTGAAGCAATTACTCCAGCTTGGCTTAGTCTCCAACATCTCCTGAAGGATTTGCGCATAATCTGCAGCAGAAGCAAATTGATATAAAGACATTGCTACTGAGCTTTCAGCACCAGGCAGTTCAGCTAAGGCTTGTTCTTGTGTAGTAGCTAAAACAAACTGAGGAATCTCTGAGGGTAAATAGGTAGCTTGACCGCTAATCTGCCATAGAGTTTCCCTATCATTAACAGTTTCAAAGGCAAACTCATAGCCTTCTGCCAAAGTGATATCGCTATTAGCAAGGGGTAAACCAGCGCTTATTTTAACATTATATACAGTATTAGGCGCTAAACCATGGTCAGGAACAAAACGCAGTATCTTGCCCTCTTGTTCAAAATGGCCAGCTACACTTGGAGAAATAGTAATATAATCGTCTACTTGAGCAAGATCAATACTCGTCATCTGGTTTAAAACTATTTCTATGGCTGAAGATGTGGATACCTGAAGAGTTGTATCGGCTGGGCGAACCTCGCTAATAGCTAAGTCTTGTTTAGTCTGAACAGCCCATTGCAACCGTTGATTCTCAGAGCGCAACTCAAAAGTGTAAATAGTGCCTGGATCCAAAGGAGATGCCGGGGCAATCAAAACCTCATTTTTGCTTGTCCCTTGATGAACGCCAATTTCTATTTCCGGAGATATAGTTAAAGCGCGTAGTACAGAAGCAGCGCTTATTTCTGTATCAAAACTGATGCGGAAAGCAGAACCTGTATCTACTCCTCCTTCATCTTCGATGATAGCGCTAAACTGCGCATTAGCTACAGCATCATCAGGAATAGGCTTTACCCAATTCACAATAAGAATTGCACCTAGTCCAAGGATGATTACAATTATCGCTGCAATAATAAAATAAAATTTCTTCATATATTTAACCGTTTAATCTTCTATCTAATTATGGAGTCTGCTAAAATCGCTAAATTAGTTTAGAACCCTACTGGCGTTCAGCCATGAAAAAAACGCCATTATAAGAAATAATTAAAGTATTATCATCTTTACTATAAAATAAACTGCCAAAATAATCGCTATTCGCGATTGTTATTGCTGTCACTTCATCAGCAGCAATACCTAAATCATTTAATGACAGCTGCCCATTATAGCCCTCACCAAAAGCAGCATCACTCTCCCTACTCTCTTGATAGGCAGGCTTATCAGTAATTCCCTCAGGAGAAATAAAGCTCTCTTCAGTATAACTCAGCTCTGCCCCTATCATTTGGTCAATCTCCTCTTGAGAGAGTGCATAAACTGGAGCAGTAGCGATATTCTCTGTTATTAGCCATTGGCCATAATATGACGCTGTTTCCGCTTGATTAATAGCGTCATTGACATCGGCAGCACTATCATTAGTAGCATTATCACTATCATTTACCTCATTATCTACAATATTATTATCATCTACTGGAGGCATAGCCTCTTCTTGGGCACAAGCTGCTAAACATAATCCCAAAGGCAACAATAATAGGCAAAGAAACTTTTTCATAATTCTTTCTCCTATAAATTTCGAGTTATTTATATATTATACTTCATCCAAAGAGGCAACACAAGTAAGACGATATCTTTTCCAAAGAGTCACCTGAATTTAGTGCTAAAAATGCTGTATAATAATACTATATAATATAGCTAGTACGTAGCAAACTTGACAGCAACAGGTATTATTTCTATAATATTTGGCAGATTTCTCTTTTAAGTTTAAGATCGAGGTCAAAGCAATGATTTATAATGAGCTCAATGGCGTTCCACTATCCCCAGAACAGCTAAAACAATACCTAGCAAGGCTGGAAATTGATCCCCCGCAAAAGTTAGATCTTGAATATCTATCCCACCTGCAATTTGCCCATATGACGCATATCCCTTATGATAATCTGGATATTTTAGCAGGAAAGCTTACCTCTTTAAACAGAGAAACGCTTTATCATAAGATTATCGAAGGCAAAAGAGGCGGTATTTGCTCAGAGATCAATACTCTATATAACTGGCTGCTGGAATCTTTGGGCTTTGATGTAACAAGTTACAACACGCGCATTATCGCTAAAACTATTCCCATCCAAGCCCAAACACATCGGGCCATGGGGGTTCTTATCGACGGCAAGACCTATTTGACTGATGCCGGATTTAATTATGAGCATCATCGGATTCCTTTGCTTTTAGAAGAAGATAGCATACAATCTGATGGTGAATGTGAATATAAATTAGCACGAGATCCCTTTTGGGGTTGGGTCATGTGGCAAGGACGTCCGGGCTGCGAATGGCGGAGAATTATGGGCTTCAATGAAGAGCCTCATATTGATATCGATTATATAGCGGCAACCTTTTTTGCTGACCGGCACCCGGATTCTTTAATTAATAAAGCCGCTAAAGTCTCCCAATATATTAATGGGGTCTTTCATGCCATACGATCTAATAATTATATAATATGCCATAATGGTATAGAAGAAATAATCACG